>NZ_JABAIW010000035.1:0-56581 GCF_014231265.1 Clostridium sp. DJ247
CATTTAAATAGTTTATTAGCAAGTCTTGGCCTCAAATTAGTAGAAAAGCTTAGTACTTTGATACTGTTTGAGCGTAAACGAGTTTATCAAAGTCCTTTTATATTATGAAACTCCTCTTCCTTTGGTCAGAGGAGTAAGCGATTCGCACAAAATCACAGATTTTGGCTCTCTGCTTAATTTGAGGCTTAGACTTGCTTGAACTATTTATCAGTGGCATAATATAGTAATGTGCTATGTGGAATAAATTAAATTTAAAAGTTCCAGCTCTATATATGTTAACTATATATTTAATAAAATATTAAAAAACAGTTCATTGAGTTTTATGATATGTAAAGGTATAATGTATTTGTAACTGTATATAAAGGTAATATAAAACATTAAAAAATATTAGATATTATAGGGAAAATTGAAAAAATAAAAGAAAGGCAGGTGAAAGCTACTGCGTTTATATAAATTATGTACTATTTTTATAAAAAAGCAGTAGTTAAACTAGTATGAATATAGCATTTTTTTTGACCCCTAAAAATGAAGTAATATGTGAAAATATAAATTCAACTATGAGACAAGCTCTTGAAAGAATGGAGTATCATAGGTATACTGCTATTCCTGTATTAGATAACAATGGAAAATACATAGGTACACTCACCGAAGGAGACTTATTATGGAAGTTAAAAAATACTGAGGATTTAGATTTTAAAAGTACCAACAAAATAAGATTGAATGATATACCAAGGAGAATGGTAAATAAACCTGTTCATATTAATTCTAACATAGAAGATTTATTTTATACTTCTGTAAACCAGAATTTTGTTCCAGTGGTAGATGATAACGATGTCTTTATAGGAATAATTAAGAGAAGTGACATAATAAATTATTGTTATTCAAACTTTTTAAATAATGGAGCACATGAGAAAAAATAAGTATAAATCGTTAATAAAAACAAAAGACTGTATATAGATTTACTTTTATGTAACTCCATATGCAGTTTTTTGTCTTTATAAGCTTTACAATATAATTCTAAATTTGTACATTTTTAGACATTTTACTTATATAATCTAAAAAATATATTCCTATGTATCCTAATATAGGATATAATAGCATTAAAAGATATAAAACTTGAGGTATAAAATGAACAAGAATATTCCGAAAGATGTTCTTCAATGTTTAAATAAATTTGTAGAAGCAAAGTTTGGATTATATTTTCAAGAAGAACGGTTCATTGATCTTATAAGAGGTTTAATAAAGGCCTCAAAAGAAAAGAATGTTCATATTGAAGAATATATTAATTTAATACTTTCAAACAGGTTATCTTCAGAGGAATTTAAGACTTTAATTACTTGCCTTACAATTGGGGAAACTTATTTCTTTAGAGATAAAAAGCTTTTTGAAATAATTAGGAAAAAAATACTCCCTGAGCTAATTGATAAAAGAAAATATTCCAGTAGAAGTTTAAAAATCTGGAGTGCAGGATGTTCTTCTGGTGAGGAAGCATACTCCATAGCTATTTTGATTAAAGAACTAATTCATGATTATGAAGCTTGGAATATAAAAATTGTGGCTACTGATATAAATGAAATTTTTCTTAATAAAGCTAGAAACGCAGTATATACTGATTGGTCTTTTAGAGGTGTAGATTTAAGTTTTAAAAATAAATACTTTAAAAAAATTGATAATATACATTATAAGCTTAAGGACGATGTAGTAAAGCTGGTGGAATTTCACAACCTTAACTTAGCTGATAACAATTGTATATCAGTTGATTATATTAATAATGATGTAGATATTATATTTTGTAGAAATGTTCTTATGTATTTTAACAAACATCGAGCACAGGAAATTATAAAGGGGTTTTATAATATTATTACAGATGGAGGATGGTTAATTTCGGCACCTACTGAAAGTTTGTATTTAAATGATACTGCTTTTGTACCAGTAAATATAAATGGAACTTTTTTATACTGTAAAAATAATAAAAAAGATAATTTAGCAGAACTACCTAGTAAAGATTTTATATTAAAAGATTATATGTCTATAAAAAGTGAGAAATTGGAAAATTCTATTGGCTTAATTAAAAATAATAATATTATATTAGAAATGCCAGAAGTAAAAGCTATAGATATAAGTGTGCCAAAAGATTTAAGTAAGAAACACAAACCTAATTCCAATGATTATGAAACATTAGCACGTTCTTATGCTAATGAAGGAAAACTTGAGGAAGCGCTTAAATGGTGTGAACAAGCTATTTGCCAAGATAAGATAAGTTCTAGACTTTATCATCTTCTTGCAAGTATTCAGCAAGAACTAGGAAATATTGATGAGGCAGTATTATCATTAAAAAAAGCAATTTATTTAGATTCAGACTTTATTATAGCTTATTTTGATCTTGGAAATCTATATTTAAAACAAGAAAAACTGAAAGAGGCATTTAAAAACTTTCAAACTACAGGAGAGTTACTTAATAGATTTAATGAAGAGGAAACAATTCCATATTCAGAAAATATAACAGTAGGTATGTTAAAGCAGATCATAAAAAATATAGTTTACAGGTGATAACTTATGAATGAATATAGTGAAGAAAAAAAAGATAACAATATAGAGATTTTAGAATTTATATTAAGTGGTGAAAATTCATCACAAACATATGCTATTAAAGTTCAATATATTGATGAAGTTCATTTGGTAAAAAAAGTAACCATGCTTCCTTGTACGCCTACTTTTATAGTAGGTATAATAAACTTTAGAGGTAAGGTAATATCTGTTATAGATATTAGAAACTTTCTAGGATTTAGTACTACAAGGATGAGTTCAGATAAGGTAAGTAAAGTTATTGTTGTAGGAATAGATGAACTAGAGATAGGAATAGCGATAGATAGTATACTAAGATATAATAAAATCTCTTTGTGTGAATTACAAAAGGATATTTTAAATATGATGAACTTTAAAACTCATCATTTCAAAGGAATAACTAAGGAACAGAGTATAGTTTTAGATATAAAAAATATACTGAGAGATGAAAAAATTATTATTGATGAAGAAGTAATTTAAGTGAGGATATGTATGATGAATTTGAATAAGATTAAAATTAAAGGGTTAAGAGCTAAGGTTATTTTAAGCTTTCTAATAGTTGCTATTTTACCAGCTGCTATTATAGGAGGAATAGGTTATAACAGTTCAAAAAAGTCTTTACAAAGCACTGCTATAGACAAGCTTGCACTTGTAAGGGATACAAAGAAAAAGGATATAGAAAATTATTTTAAGGATGTCGAAAGCAAAGTTTCGTATATGGCACAGGACCCTATGGTTATAAATGCTATGTTGGAATTAAGTAAAACTACTAATACAGCTTTTCAGAGCAGTGATTATAATAGTATATATGAAAAATACAATTCTACCTTTGTTAACTTTACAAATAAAGTAGAATATGGGGATATACTACTTGTAGATTCAAAAACAGGAAATGTGGTATATTCAATATTTAAAGAAGGCGATTATAAAACAAATCTTTTAGATGGTACATACAAAAATACAAATGTGTCTAAAGCTTTTGTATTGGCTAGGAATACTAGTGATAAGAACTTCACAACAGTTACAGACTATGAATTTTATGGTACATCTAATAAGCCTGTTGCATGCATAGCCTCTCCAATTTTTAACGGAAACGAAAAAATTGGGGTACTTATTTTGAAATTAGGAACAGAAAAGCTTGATGCAATTGTATCTAATAATAATAAATGGAATTCTTTAAATATTGGTAAAAGTGGAGAAGTGCTTGTAATCGGAGGGGACTACAAGCTAAGAAATAATACTAGATTTTTAAATGAAGATACAGATGAAAAGATAAAAGCGGCAAAGTCTACAATACTTTTAAAGGAAATAAGAACTAAAGGAGCAGAGCAGGTTATACTTGGAAAAACAGATACAGATACTTATTTTGATTACCACAATATCAAATCTATTGTGGCATACACTCCATTAAATATTGATAATTTAAAGTGGGCTGTATTAGTTAAGATAAATGAATCAGAGGTATTTCAACCAGTAAAAAACTTAGAGCACTTAATGGTTATAATTATGATAGTTGTTTCAGCAGCAATAGTAATATTAGCATTTATTATATCTGTAAATATTACAACACCAATGATTAGAATGTCACAGGCCGCTTTTAGAATATCGCAAGGTGATTTAACTGTTGAATTCTCAAAGGAAAAACATTTTGATGAAATGGCAATTTTAATAGAAGCTGCTCGCAATATGTTGGTTAACCTTAGAGAACAAACTAGAGAAATTATTAATGTAGTAAATGTGCTTGCATCATCTGTAAGTGAAATAACCGTCTCCCTTACTCAAGTTACATCAGGGGCAGCTGAAACATCTTCAGCAGTTAGTGAAACTACGGCAACAGTAGAGGAAATTAAGCAGACTGTATTTTTGTCAAGTGAGAAAACAAAAAATGTATCAAATAGTGCAAAACATTCACTTGAAATATCTAAATCAGGAAGTAAGGCCACAGAAGAAACTTTACAGGGAATGGATGTAATCAACAGTCAGATGAAAGAAATCGCAGAAAGTATAATAGCTTTAAGTGAGCAGAGTCAAAATATTAGTGAACTAATAGAAAGTGTTGATAATATTTCAGAACAGTCAAATATTCTTGCAGTAAATGCTTCCATTGAAGCGGCTAAGGCTGGAGAACATGGTAAAGGATTTTCAATAGTAGCTCAAGAAATTAGAAATCTGGCAGAACAGTCAAAACAAAGCACAAAGCAAGTAAGAAACATATTGAAAGATATACAGAAAGCTACAAATAAGGCTGTTATGACTACGGAAAAAGGGATAAAGCTTGTTGATGTAGGCATGGAAAAAGCGGCAGAAGCTGGGCAAGCTATACAAAATCTTATGGAAAATATAACTATATCAGCACAAGCAGCTATTCAGATAGAAGCTTCTAGCCAGCAGCAGTTAGTGGGTATGGATCAAGTTGCAATAGCAATGGAAGGTATAAATGAAGCAAGCATTCGAAATCTTGACAGTATGAAACAATTAGAAGAAGCCACTAGAAATCTTCAAGAAATGGGGTATAGACTTAAGCAGTTAACCGAAAAATATAAAGTTTAAGGATGATTTAATAAATATGAACATAAATGATGCTGAATTTTTTAAAAAACTTCGTTCCACATTTAACATAGAAGCTCATGAACACTTGAGAACTATTTCTTTATCCATGATAGAGTTAGAAAAGGAACAAATAGAAGATAGAAAATCAGTTATTGAAACTATACACAGAGAATTTCATAGCTTAAAAGGTGCAGCCCGTTCAGTAAATATTAGAGAAATTGAAACTATTTGTCATAATGTAGAAAATATATTCTCTAATATTAAAAAAGGAAAGTCAATTTTAAGTAGCGAAATGTTTGATATACTTAACAAAGCTGTAGACACTATAGAAGATATTCTCTCATTATCAGACAGCGAAACTAAAGATATTTCTATAGTAATTGAGGAATTAAAAAAGATAGAGTCAAAAAACTTAAAAAAAGAAGTTTTCGTTGAAATAGATAACACTGAAAAAGTGGACTTAAATATAGAAGATCAAATAGATATAAAGAATAATATATCTATGAATAACAGCTTAAATATAGGTCATAAGGATATCCAGGCTCAAGATATGAACAGTATAAAAGATATAGAGAATAAAACTAGGGATACTGTTAGGGTTTCTAAGTCTAAATTAGATTCTTTGCTGCTTCAAGGGGAAGAAATGCTATATGCAAAGCTTTCAACTATCCAGAGAACTAAAGAAATCAAAAATATTAAGGAATTGCTTTATTTGTGGAAAAAAGAAAATGATTATGCATATATTGAAATACTAGAAAATAATTTAGACCATTTGATTAAAGCAGCTGAAGATGATGAAAGAACTATAGAAGCTATGATGGATACCTTTATGGAAGATATAAAAGATATGATGTTGCTTCCTTTTTCTTCCATAATAGAAATGTTTCCTAAGATGATTAGAGATTTATCAAGGCAAATTGGGAAGGAAGTTGAATTTATTAGTAATGGAATGAATATAGAAATTGATAGACGTATTCTTGAAGAGATTAAGATACCCATAATGCATATAATTAGGAACTGTATAGATCATGGAATTGAAACCGTAGAAGAAAGAAAAAGGCTAGAAAAACCTTCAAAAGGAAGAATATCTATAAATGTTACTGAAGTTAGTGGTAATAGAGTAAAAATTGAAATTTCTGATGATGGGTCAGGAGTTGACGTTAACAAACTTAAACAAAAAGCTGTTAAGAATAAGATTCTAACACAAGCAGAAGTTGACATTATGGATGATGAAAATGCACAAAGACTTATTTTTAAATCCGGTATTTCTACCAGTGATATTATTACCGATATTTCTGGTAGAGGATTAGGGCTTGCTATTGTACATGAAAAAATACAAAAGCTTGAAGGTTTAATAACAGTACAAAGTGAAAAGCAAAAGGGAATTACCTTTGTTATTATATTACCAATAACTATTTCTACTAATAGAGGAATAATTGTAAAAGTTGAAAAACAGACCTTTATAATACCGACGAGCAAAGTTGAAAAAGTAATTAGAATTAAAAGGGATGAAATAAAGGTAATAGAGAACAATAATGCTGTAATAATAGATAACTGTATTATACCCATTGTCTACCTTACAGATATATTAGAAATACAAGAATACGAATCAGAATATATATTAAATAATAGTATTTCTATTTTAGTGGTTAATAATATGGAAAAGAGAATAGCTTTTGCTGTTGATGAAGTAGTAATAGAGCAGGAAGTGCTTGTAAAAAGATTTAACAAACAGTTAAAACGAGTTAGGAATATTTCAGGAGCAACAATTCTAGGATCAGGAGAAGTGGTTCCAATACTAGATGTACAAGACTTGATAAAATCATCAATTAAGTATGGAAATAAAGCTTCAAATATCATTAAAAATAGAGTAACAGAGAATATTGAAAAAAAATCTATCATTGTGGTAGATGATTCCATTACCTCAAGAACTCTTTTAAAAAATATCCTAGAAACACATGGATATTTAGTTAAAACTGCAGTAGATGGACTTCAGGGGTGGACATTATTAAAAAACGAAAGATTTGATATGGTAATAACAGATGTTGAAATGCCAGTAATGGATGGTTTTGAGCTCACTAAAAAGATTAGAATGGATAGTGAATTATCAGAGATTCCTGTTATACTAGTAACATCTCTTAAGTCAATGGAACACAAGGAACGAGGGATAGATGTAGGAGCAAGTGCATATATTGTAAAAAGTGATTTTCAACAAAGTAATCTTTTAGAAATTATAAAAAGATTAATATAAAAATTTTATGTAGGAGTGTAAAATATGATTAAAGTACTTATAGTTGATGATTCTCCTACTATTCGGGAATTAATGACCTATATATTAAATTCCGATGAAAATATTGAAGTAATTGGAGTGGCTAATAGTGGAGAAGAGGCAATTAAGTTTATAGAAAGAAGCAAACCTGATATTATAACTATGGATATAAATATGTCTGGAATGAATGGATTTGAGGCAACTAGAAGGATAATGGAAACAAATCCTGTACCTATTATAGTGGTAACTGGACTGTTTGATTCCCAAGATGTGAGTAAAACTTTTCAAGCTATAGATGCAGGAGCTGTTTCAGTTATAGAAAAACCAATAGGAGTAGCAGATGTTAATTTTCAACAAGTATCTCAAAATATTATTAATATGGTTAAACTCATGTCAGAAGTAAAAGTTATAAAGCGTAAAGTGGCTCATAAAAACATTCAATCTAGTGTATTAAACGACATTAGGGTAAGGAATACTTCGCCTAG
The DNA here is from genome assembly GCF_014231265.1 of Clostridium sp. DJ247. NCBI lineage: Bacteria > Bacillati > Bacillota > Clostridia > Eubacteriales > Clostridiaceae > Clostridium > Clostridium sp. DJ247. The sequence continues at coordinate 7,870 of NZ_JABAIW010000035.1, forward strand.
TATAAAAATAGCTGTTATAGGAGTATCTACAGGGGGTCCTCCTGTGCTTCAAACTATATTCTCTAAACTTCCTGAGAATATTAAAGTACCTATACTTGTGGTGCAGCATATAACCCCTGGGTTTTTAAATGGCCTTGTGGAATGGCTTTCTCAAACTACAAAGTATCCTATACATATAGCCAAACAAGGAGAAAAAGCACTATCAGGGCATATCTATTTTGCACCTGATGGATTTCATATGGAAGTTATAGGCAATGGACAGATATTTTTAAGTGATAACGAAAAAGAAAATGGATTGAAACCTTCAGTTTCATATCTATTTAGATCTGTTGCTAAATATTATGGAGAAAATTCTATAGGAATTCTTCTTACAGGAATGGGGAAAGACGGTGTGGAAGAGTTAAAGCTATTAAAGAATAAAGGCGCAATTACAGTAGCACAAAATAGAGAAACTTCTATAATTTATGGTATGCCTGGAGAAGCAGTAAAGATAGATGCAGCTACCTATGTTCTCTCACCTGAAAAAATTGCAGAGTTGTTAGGAAAAGTATAAAGTATAAATACGGTTCTTATTTATGCATAAGGAGGATAAACATGATCCAAAACACAGAAATATTAGTTGTTGAAGATAGCTTAACTCAAGCTGAACAACTTAGATTTATTCTTGAAAAGATAGATTACAAAGTAGTAATTGTAAATGATGGATTACAAGCTTTAGAATATATTAATAACCATATGCCTGATTTAGTGATAACAGATATACTTATGCCAAAGATGGATGGTTATGAATTATGTGAGAAAATAAAGGAAAATAGCAAATTAAAGCATATTCCAGTAATACTGTTAACATCACTATCAGATCCAGGAGATGTTATAAAAGGGCTTAAGGTTAAAGCTGATAACTTTATTACAAAACCATATAAGGAAAGTTTTCTTCTTTCACGTATTCATCATATGCTTATAAACATAGAATTAAGGAAAAATAAAATAAGTGAAATGGGTATTGAAGTATTTTTTGAAGGAGAGAGGCATTTTATTAATTCGGAGAGAATACAAATAATAGATTTACTTCTTTCTACCTTTGAAAATGCTGTGCAAAAAACTAAAGAGCTTGAAGATGCAAATAATGAACTTAAAAGAGCAGTTGATATTATAAAAAAACTTGAAAAAAACTACAGAGCAATTCTTGAAAGTAACACAGATGCTTTACTAGTAATCAATGATCATAAGGAAGTGTTATATCTTAACCCTGCAGCAAGTAAGTTACTGGGTGAAGAATACAAGCAATTAATATATAATATTGTTGATTTTGACGAAATTGAAAACCTCACTAAGGAAGTTACAATAACATATGTAGATAGAGCACCCGTTATTGGAGAAATGTGTATTACAGAGACGGATTGGGAAGGTAGAGATGCTTATCTTTTGTCTATTAGAGATATTACTGAAAAAGTAAGGTTGCTTGAAAAATTAAAAACCCAGTCTGTTACAGATGAGCTTACAGCATTGTACAATAGAAGAGGATTCTTTAATTTAGTAGAACACAAAATTAGTTTTGCAAAACGTAATAAAAGAGAAATGTTATTATTTTTTATAGATCTTGATGGATTAAAATGTATTAATGATACCCTATCCCATGATGAAGGAGATCGTGCCTTAATTGGTACATCAAATATTTTAAAAAATACTTTTAGTGAAAATGACGTAGTAGCTAGGATAGGTGGAGATGAATTTGCTGTTTTATCTATAGGTGTGGGTGAACATGATGCTAAAGAACTTGTAAATAAGCTAATAAATAATCAGAGGAAATTTAATGAAAAAAATAACTATCCTTTCAAGGTATCTATGAGTGTAGGAGTTGCATATTTTGATCCTGAAAACCCTGTAAGTATTAGAGAACTAGTTACAAAGGCAGATAAGCTAATGTATGAATGTAAGAAAAATAATAGAAATAATAGAACACAACAACAGTATGCCTATTAGATGTAGGCATAAGTAAAGCACTATACATTGGTTAACTTTAGATTTATAAGTCTTAATATAAGAATAATAATAGCATTTGTAATATAATAAATAAAATAGTATCTTGTATAAAAAAATAATTGACTATAACAATGTAATTTGGTAAACTAGTTAATATGTTAATAGAGATTAATAAGTGAATATGCGTATAAACAATGTGGTACAGAGGCCGCGGTTGTCATAAGTAATGTATATTTATTCGTTAAATATACATGAAAGGGTCATCCGCCGAAATATATAGGTTTTGTAAGCTTATATATTGGGACTATGCTTAATAAGTATAGTACTGTCTTTAGAAGATTGCCCAATTTTCTAAAGGAGTGCTTATCACGTTGGGGCAAAAGGTGATGTTTAAATATAACAGTCATGAGTACCTTTTGCTCATGGCTGTTTTTGTTTTGTTAAAGGAAAAGTTATTTAATGATTATAATTTTAGGAGGCATTATATATGTGTTTATTTGAAGGATCAGGAGTAGCTTTAATCACTCCATATAAAGATAACGGAATAGATTATGATAAATTAGGTGAATTAATAGATTGGCAAATAGAAAATAATACAGACTCTATAATAATTTGTGGAACTACAGGTGAAGCTTCAACAATGACCGATGAAGAAAGAAAGAGAACTATAGAGTTTGCAGTTAAAAGAGTAAATAAAAGAATACCTGTTATAGCTGGAACAGGAAGCAACAATACTGCTTATTCAATAGAATTGAGTAAGTATGCAGAAGAAGTAGGAGCAGATGGATTACTTTTAGTTACGCCATATTACAATAAAAGTACACAAAGAGGAGTTATAGAGCATTTTAAAGCTATAGCTAATAGTGTAAAATTACCTATTATTCTTTATAATGTTCCAGGAAGAACGGGACTAAATTTACTTCCTAAAACTGTATTTGAGTTATCAAAAATTGAAAATATAAAAGCTGTAAAAGAAGCAAGTGGGGATATAAGTCTGGTAGCTGAAATCGCTAGATTATGTGGCGAAGATTTTTATATTTACAGTGGAAACGATGATATGACAGTTCCAGTGTTATCCCTTGGTGGTAAAGGGGTAATATCAGTAGTTGCAAACATATTACCTAAAGATACTCATAATATGGTTAAAGAGTATCTAGCTGGTAATGTTAAAGAAGCAAGAAAGTTACAGCTTAAAATGAATGGATTAATAAACACACTATTCATAGAAACTAATCCAATTCCAGTTAAAACTGCAATGAATCTTATGGGTATGAATGTTGGACAACTTAGGTTGCCACTAATTGATATGAGTGAAGATAATGCGAAGATATTAATGGATTCTATGAAAGAATATGGCATTGTATTAAGCGAATAGAATAGGTATAATATTACAAAAAACATATAAGACGAACTGTACTTAGTATAAACTAAATTATGAATCATAGAGGATTTTCATAGTAAAATATATTAAAATACTTATATATTTATATTTAATATAGTTAAATATAAAAAGTGTGATAACAGATATAGAATATATGCTGTTATCACACTTTTCCATGCTTAATTCGTAAGTAAATAATGATTGTGGATAAATTGCTGTTTGTATAATTTTTATAATATTATGAATTAAATTTAAAAATGTAGTAAATATAATATAAAAAACATTTACATGGCAAACAAACTACTGTAAAATGTTCGTCGGTAAAAAACAGTTGATTTTTATTTAAAGACAGTATAATATATAACATAGCGAAACATATATTGGATTTTTAAATTATAAAATCTTGAACAATATAAATTATAAGATTAGATCTTAACTAGGGCAAATCTACCAGTGGTAACAATACATTTTGGATTTTATAATATTTATTAATAATTTTATGATTAATTTACAAAGTACAATGGGGGGCTAAGAATGAATAATATAATTGTAGCAAAGTTTGGAGGAAGTTCATTAGCAAGTAGTGAACAATTTAGAAAGGTAAAAGCAATAGTTCTTGATGATGAAAAAAGAAGGTATGTTGTACCTTCAGCACCAGGTAAGAGATTTAGCAAGGATTATAAAATTACAGATCTTCTGTATTTATGTCATGCACATGCTCAAAATGGTATATCTATTGAAGATGTTTTTAAACATATAGAGGAAAGATACGTTGAATTAGCGAGAGAATTAGAGGTTAGAATAGATATAAAGCAACATTTAGATGAGGTAAAAAAGAAAATTGAACAGGGAGCTTCTGCAGATTATACAGCTAGTCGTGGAGAATACTTAAACGGACTTATACTAGCGGATTACTTAGGATATGAGTTTGTAGATGCAGCAGAGGTTATACGATTTAAAAAGCACTCAATCCTAGATTTAGAAGCTACACAAGAGGCTATGAAAGAAAGGTTGGCAGGAGTAGAAAGAGCAGTTGTACCAGGGTTCTATGGAGCATTAGCTGATGGAACTATAAAAACTTTTTCAAGAGGAGGCTCGGATGTAACTGGAGCTATACTTGCTAGATGTTTAGAAGTAGAACTTTATGAAAATTGGACTGACGTTTCAGGTTTCTTAATGGCAGATCCTAACATCGTAGAAAATCCTAAGCCTATAGAAGTAGTAACTTATACAGAGCTTAGAGAACTTTCTTATATGGGAGCAAAAGTACTTCATGAAGAAAGTATATTTCCAATTAGAGATTTAGGTATTCCTATAAATATAAAGAATACTAATAGACCAGAGGATAAGGGAACACTAATTGTAGATGATAAAGAACCTATAAGCTATAGTGGAACTATTACAGGTATAGCTGGTAAGAAAGGTTTTACAGTTATAGCAATACATAAAATGCTAATGAACCAAGAACAAGGATTCTGTAGAAAGCTACTTGCCATATTAGAAGGCAATGGAGTATCCTTTGAAAATATGCCTGCAGGTATAGACTCTGTTTCTTTAGTAATCGAGGATGCTCAACTTGAAGATAAATTAGATAGCGTATTAGAACAAATTAAAGCTCAGTGCCAACCAGATTCTTTAGAGGTTTATCCTAATATGGCACTAATAGCTACAGTGGGAAGAGGAATGAATAGAACTAAGGGTACATCATCAAAAATATTTAGAGGACTGGCTGAAGGTGATGTTAACATCAGAATGATAAATCAAGGTTCTAGTGAAATAAATGTAATTGTTGGTGTTGAAAATGATGATTTCGAAAAAGCACTAAGATCTATATACAAAGCATTTGCAAATTAATTTCCTATATAATAAAAGGGGGTAGAATTTATGGAAAAAGTTAAAATTGCATTATTGGGTTTAGGAAACGTTGGTAAGGGTGTTTGGAATATACTGAATGCTAATAAAGAAGCTATAATGAAGAGAGCAGGATATGATATAGAAATAGCAAAGATATTGGTAAGGGATATAAATAAAAATAGAAGTGTAGATGTGCCAGAGGAACTTTTAACTACGAATGCAGATGAAATATTCGAAGATGATAGTATAAAGATTGTAGTAGAAGTTATAGGTGGATTAGAGCCTGCTAAGGAATATATTTTAAACGCTATAAGCAAGAAAAAACATGTAGTAACTGCTAACAAACTTCTTATTGCAACTAACGGACAGCAAATTTTCAAAGAGGCTGAAAATAAAGGTGTTATAGTAAATTTTGAAGCTAGTGTTGCTGGAGGAATACCTGTAATCCACGGTATAAATGAAAGCTTGACAGCTAATAAAATAGAAGAAGTTATAGGTATAATTAATGGAACTACAAATTATATCCTTACTAAAATGACTTTAGAGGGTATGAGCTTCGAAGCAGCGCTAAAAGAAGCACAGGAAAAAGGTTATGCAGAAGCAGATCCAACTTCAGATGTAGAAGGATATGATGCAGTTTATAAGCTAGCTATTTTAACTACACTGGCATTTGAAACTGAAGTGGATGTAAGCAATATATACAGAGAAGGAATAACTAAAATACAATCTGTAGACATACAATACGCTAAAGAACTTGGATATGTTATAAAACTTTTAGCTATTGTTAAAGAAGTAGATGGAAAACTAGAACTTAGAGTACATCCTACAATGATTCCAGCAATTCATCCATTAGCAAATGTTAATGACTCATTTAATGCTATATTTATTAAAGGAAATGCTGTAGGAGACTTAATGCTTTATGGAAGAGGCGCAGGAGAACTTCCTACAGGTAGTGCTGTGGTTGGAGATATCATATCTGTTTTAAGAAATGATAGAGATGGAATAAATGTTATACCTAAACATTATACTGATATAGCTGTTTCTAGTATGGATGATGTTAATGCAGAGTATTACTTAAGAATCACAGTAAAAAATGTACCTGGTGTTTTAGGTAAAATTACTACAATATTTGGTGAGAATGAAGTTAGTATATTATCTTTTATACAAAAGCCTGAGAAAAAAGATCTTGTATCTATAGTTTTTGTTACTCATGATACTAGAGAAGGCAATGTTAATAAAGCTTTAGAGCAAATCAGAAACTTAGAAGTAGTAAATAAAGTTGAAAATGTAATTAGAATTGAGAATTTAAGCTAAAAAGTTTTAATAGAGTAAGGTATATTAAATATAGTTAATAAAAAGTCTATGATATAAGTATTTATACCATAGACTTTTTACATTATTTTAAATTTACTACTAACTATATAGGGCTCCTAAGCAGAGTTTATTAAAATACTATTGAAAGATTCCAAATTTAGCGAAAAATGCAAGAAAAGAAAAAAAGTCATTATAAAATTTAATTGGTAAATTGTTTATACCAATGCGTATATGATTATAATGTTAACATAACTAAATTTTTATAAGAGAGGTAAAATAAAATTATGAAAAAATTAAATATAGACTTAGAATTACTTGTACAGTCATTTTCTTTTAATGATTATGATTTAGGCAAGGAATACCTAGACACACATACAGGAGATATTATTAACATTCCCAGTGAATTAAACGGTGTAGTTCAAGGTGAAAATGGAGAAGAAGATCTAGAAAGTTGGCAAAAGGATTTATTAAAAGATGCCTATTCTATTAATAATGATACAGATCAGCGCTATATCATAATACCTAACATTGAAGAATCCTATTTTCATGATGTTATGGTTAACTTTTCAAAGGAAGAGATATCTTCTGAATATCTAAAAGAGGAACTATTAAATGCATTGGAAAGCAGTCAACCTACGAGAAACTTTAAGAATATAATATTTAGTTATGAAGAAGAAACGGATAAATGGCAAGATTATGAGGATGAAAAGGCTAAAGAATATGCTGTAAATTGGTTAAGTAATATAGGTATTGAAGTAGAATAAGCAGCGCTAACTTCTACAAACGGTGAATTGTTATAGGGTTCCGTACAGGAACCCTATGGAATTCTCTTTAAGTATTTTCTTTATAAATCATAACCTAGTTTTTGAGCACGATAGTAGCAAGATACAAGTCCAGCTACATCATATCTAGCATCATGAAAATCAACATGGCTGCAATTAAAAAGTTTCTTAGCTCCTTCAAAAACTATATTTTTATTTACTTGAAGAAAATCCATAGTTTCTTCAAGTCTAGGATTTTTTAATTTACCAGTTCTTGTTTGGGCTTTAACTATAGGTTTAAAGTATTCCATAGTACAAAATAACTGTAATGGCATCCAATTATATGTAGTATTTATTCTGTTAAATTCTGAAGAAACAAACTTTTCATCGAATTTTATATTATGAGCAATAAGAATGCCTCCACTTAAATCTTCAGCTACTTCTTTAGCTACATCTTTAAAGGTTTGTCCATTAGATAAAACCTTTAAATTCTCAATGCTAAACCCATGTACTGCTTCAGCAGAGGGTTCAATGTAATCAACAGCAAAAAAGAAATTTTTTGCAAAAGAAACCTTTTCTACACCATTAGCATTAGGCTCACAAACACAATATGTAAGTTGAATAATTTCACCAGGTTCTATTCCAGTAGTTTCTGTATCTAAAAAAACTTTCTTCATAAAAGTCACGGTCTCCTTATTAGTATAGTTATAGATACACACGCCCGAAATTTAACTTATACTCCGGGATATATTACCATGTTTCGTCACGTTAAATATTTTTAATTAGTCTAAAGCTTAAATTTAAGCAGAGAGCCAAAATCTATGATTTTGTGCGAATCGGTTAAGCAGACATACAAAATCTGTGATTTTGATATGGTCGCTTACTCTGTGAGTACTCCTCTGACGAAAGGAAGAGGAGTTTCATAATAATATAAAAGAACTTTGATAAACTCGTACCTCAAACATATCTAAAGTTCTAAGATTTTTTCTCAAATTTTCACTAAGACTAATAAAAAATATTTAAATGTGACTTCAACATTGGTAATATATCCCTACGTATAAGTTAAATTTAAGTTGTAGTTATCTATATGAAAATACTATAGAATTTTGTCTTATATAAAATTTTAGTGATAAAACATGCTAAATTTATGATATAATCTTTTTTTGTAAAAAACAATATTAAAATTTGTACAAGCTCATAGAATTCCATGATGAAAATTTAACTTATACATATAAATATTTTTTATTCTTAGTGAGAATTTTAGAAAAATCTTAGAACTTTAGACTAATTAAAAATATTTAACGTGACGAGGGGTGGTAATATACCTGGTCGTATAATTTAAGTTTTTGCTAGGAAACCTATAAAATGATCACTTTTAGCATTATAAGGAGGTAGCAACAGTTGTTAAAAACTATGACAAAATATGACTTAAGCTAACAAATTGGCAAGAAGTTGTTAGCCACATAGTATAGTTTAAAACAATGACTTTAATAATGCTGCGGAGCAGCTAATTTTTCTGCGTTAATTAATTTGTTTTGATAATGCTTTAAAAATTCCATAACACAAATATCTTATAGGATTTTATTTATAAAAACATGCCATTGCTAAAAGAAGCTTAATGCCGATAGGCTTCAGAATAATTATTGTACTAAAATGGATAAAATAGTAATTATATTAGCATTAATAAAGATGTAGAGAAAATAAATACTACATCAAAAATATGGCATAAAGATTAGAAATATAAAAGAAAGTAAGGTAGAAAACATTGAAAATAACAATAAAAGCACTATTAATAAATGAAACGAATACACAAATTTCAATTATAGATAAGATGATGTTAGTATTCTCCACTGCAACAAGGTATTCTTTTAGGAGACTATTAGAAGGTAAAAAGATTGGAGATTTAGAAAAAGAAGCAGCTTATAAATTCAATCTTAACATAAGACAGGCAAAAGATGCAGTAGAAAGTGCAAGGCAAACTATTGCTTCACAAAAAGAGCTAATAAAAATGAACTATGAAAATTACGCTAAAAAAGTTACTACAATTAAAAATATTTTAAAGGATAAAAAGAATAATCTATCAGAGAAGAAACGAAATACTTTACTTAAAAAATTAGATAAAAGGCAAAGAAAAGCTAATCATTTTAAGGGTTTTATCGATACTAGCACTATTCCATCTGTAGTTTTTGGTACTAAAAACATGTTCTTAAAAAGATGTAAGGGTCTTATATCTAACGGAGAATGGAAAGCCTGTAGAAACAATCGTATTTATTCAAGAGGAGATAAGACTAAAAAAGGTAATCCCAATTTAAGAATAATAATAAATAATAACATGAGTTATCTACAAATATCAACACTTGAGAAAACTGAAAATAATAGAGCTGTAAAAATTGAAGTCCCTATATATTTACCACAAAAATTATCAAAGAAGACTGGTAAAGTAAAGGGTACTAATTATAGAGATTTATTTTTAAATCATTTATCTACTGGGGAAGTTTATCAAGTAGAAATGATTAAGAAAAAAGATAAGTATTATTGTCATATTAATTTTGAATTACAAAAATCAGATGATAGATATACAGTACATAATAGGATTATAGGTATAGATACTAATCCAGATGGATTTGCTTTAACTATGATAGATAACAAAGGAAATTATAAATGGCATAGATATTTGAAACAACATGAATTACTATATGCTAGAAGTAATAGAAGATTAAATTTATGTGGTGAATTAGTTAAGCAGATTATACTAATTGCTAAAACTTATAATTGTGGCATATCTGTAGAGGATCTAAAATTTAAGAATGATACAGATGTTCAAAGTAAGTTTGCAAGAATAAAGCATGGATTCATATATTCAAAATTATTAACAATGATTGAAGCCTCATGTTATAAAGAGGGAGTAGAATTGATTAAAGTAAAACCACAATATACAAGTAAAATAGCACTTTATAAATATTGTCATCAGTATGGAATGGCAGTTCACAATGGAGCTGCTATGGTAATAGCTAGGAGGAGTTATAAATTTAAAGAAAAAATACCTAAGATATTAAAAGATAAACTTGTAGATAACAATGAACTATTCAATGAAAAGAATGATTGGAGTAAGTGGAATTATATAAGTAAAATTATAAAGAGAAAGGTAGGTGAAAGACCTGATTCTTGGATAGTAAATAGGAAACAAATATTAGGAATAGCATAAATCTTAATTTTTATAATATAAAGACTGCCAAAGTACACCTAGAAGGAAAGGCTTTGGTGGAATGATATATTCGAGGAATGGGTAACACCCATAATCTTGCAGGACTTAAGCAGCAAACCCAAATCTCTAATTTGGTGTTAGTCGGTTGAGCAGGCACTTCAAATCTTTGATTTGGTAGTGAGCGCTTACACTGTGTGTACTCCTTTGAGGAACGAAAAGGAGTTTACTTGAAGGAGGCTTAAGGCGTTACTTAGATGTAAATCGAGATTTTAAGATAGTTGTCTTAATCCTAGTAGTTGAATCCTGTGATACTACCGTTCTATTAGTTAATAGAATGAAAAACTATGCAAAAATTAATCTGTCATAGTTTTAGAAATCAGGAAACCATGCAGTTTAATCTTATAAAAGAAGTTCTAATTGGTGCAATAACAGGGTATATAACTAATGCCATAGCAATAAAAATGATATTTAGAGAATATGGAGTTGGTAAGTTTAAACTAGGAGGCATAGTAGTTAAAACTAAGAAGGAATTTATAGATAACGTAAGTTCCCTAGTAGAAAGAGATTTAATAAAGGACAAAACTTTAATTAGTGAGTTAAATACAGATTCTTTTAAAAAGAGTATTTCAAAGCTTGTTGGCGATTTCTTAGAAACAAGCATTTATAAGAATACTTCTAATTTACGTTTTAGTAACATTGAAGGATTAGATTTAACAATAAATAAAATTAAGGAGTATAAAAATAGCTGGATTAAAAAGCACCTTCCAACTGTTTTTAATAGCGTTTGTAGTAATATTTATTTAAAGCATATATTAAATAAAGAACAAACCAGTTATGTAAGTGAAGCCTTGTTTGAATCTATTATAGCTGTACTAAAACATAATGATTTTATAGAAAAAGGATTGAATGATTTTTATGACGAAAACAAGACTTTAACTTTCAGTGACTTACTTAGCAGTGATTTTGTAAATGAAGTAAGTATAAACCTTGAAAAAAATCTTAGAAACTTTAATATGGATTTAAAAAATAGCTTTGACACTGAAATAAATAAAGCTTTTGAAAATACAATTAATATCTTAGAAATAGATAAAATTTTAACTGGTTTGGAAGAGGAAATATTAAATAAAAGAATTATAGATTTTATTGGTGAAAAAAATAGTGTTGCTTTGTGCAAAAACTTATTACTAAAGATAAATGATTTCTTACAAAGCAATGAAGGAAAACTACTAGTAAATAGTTTGAGCAAAGAATTAGTTAATATCTTAAAATCAATAGATAAGCCAATATTGAGTTTACTTACAGATGATTTAAAATATAGTATTGATCACTTTTTAAAAGATAAGTTAAGGTATGTTGTAAAAGAACTAATACTATGGATAGAACAGAACAAGGAAGATATAGAAGGCTTAGTGGAAAAAGCTATAGATGATACAATTGATTCTATAGATGATGCAATGAAAAAGAACATAATATCAATGGTTAAAGATAAATTTGTAAATGATGCCACAAGTAACTTTAATATAGTTTCAAAAATAACAGAATATCTAGATGAAAATACAGATATAGAGTCAATAACTACAGATATAACTGATATGATTATTAGTTATCTTAAAGAAGAAAAACTATCACATATTGTTGGAATTCTAGAAGAAAGTAAGGTGGTTACTGAAGCAAATATTATTTCCTTTATAACTAATAATATTATTAATTACATACAATATATCCCTGAGAACTATCTTAGTACATTATTAAATAAAAAAATAAAAGATATTTGTAATGTAAATTTATGTAGTATTTTTCATAGTTATATTAAAAAAGAACTACTTGATGCAGTAAAGTATGAATTTATATATACAGATAAGGCTACTAAACTGGTAACTCATGAATTAATTAAAAGTTTAAGAACCATTAACAATGTAAAGCTTGAAGAAATAATAAATAAGGAAATGCTATCATCGAATTCTAATAATATTAAGGATATGATAATACAACAAATAAATAACCATAAGGATAATATAATAAACTTACTCTATAATGAATTTAATAAAAATATAGATAAAGCAAATTTATATGATTGTATGGATGATAAACTGAGGAATGCTTTGTTAGGTATAGCTTTTGATAAGGCTTACATAAATACAGATAAATTACTTGGCAATTTAAAAAATCTAGAGCTTAAAAAGCTTTGTGATAGTATAAATAAAATAGAAAATATTAATAGTAGTTTAACAGAAGTTATTCAATCATTAATAAAAAATAATCTAGAATATATTTTAAAAGGTAATGTAAAGAAAGCGGTTTCTAGCAATTTACACAATTTAAAAGATGAAGAACTTCAAGTAATGGTTGAAGAATTTATGGGAAAAGAAATGAAGCCAATTACTGTGATTGGAGCTGTACTTGGAGCAATTGTTGGTGTAGGTATGTACTTTTTTGATAAATCTATAGCTCAATACAATTATGCTACCGGTACTATTATTAGTGTTATAGTATATGGATTAGTTGGATGGCTCACAAATGTGCAGGCTATAGCAATGATTTTTAAACCTTATACAGAAAAGAGAATATTAGGAATTAAAATACCCTTTACTCCAGGGGTAATAGTAAGCAGAAAACCTAAGTTCGCTAAATCTATAAGTGCCTTCATCGATGAACAATTGCTAAATAAAAGTAGTATTAAAAAGTTATTTAGTAAAAATAAAGATACTGTTCATAATGCTATAAACAAAAAACTTTCTAGGGATAACTATAAGTTGTTATCAGAAGAGTTAAACAAAAATTTCAATATTATTAGTGATGAAATTTATAAAATAATTGTAGATTTTGCAAATAATAATAAAGCCAAAATTTCGAAGGCTTTAACTGATGAATTAGGTAACCTTAACATTAATAATTTTGATCTATCTAAAATTGAAAGTAAAGCAAAGAATCAGATAATAGCAAAAGTTAGAAATATTCACGAATTAACAGATGAAAAGGTATATGGTGTACTGAATTCAAAAAAATCAATTGCAGAAACTATTCCAAAGGAATTTAATTTATTAATTGAAAAAAGCTTAAATAATAAAGTTGAGAATCAAATAAACAATTTATTATTTTACATTGATAACCATGAAAAAACACATAATTTAGTATTAAGATTTGGTAAGAAATATGAAAATATTTTAGAGAAACCTGTAAAAGATTTTATTGATTCAGATAATGTTGAGAAATTAAAGAAAGATTTGACCAGCATTATAGTAAATAAAATCAGTGATAAAGAGATTAGAGATAAATTATTTATATGGTTACAAGAGATAATTTCAAAGGAATTTAGAAAAGATAAAAAGATAGAAGAATTATTAGGCGGATTTTTTATAAAAACTTTAGAAAATAATTTTACATCTATAGCAGAAGGTGCAATTAAATCTATTATAAAAGGATTAGTAAATAACCAACAGGCTATATCGGAAGTAGCAATTACTACTACTAAGGAAAATTTAAATTTCTTTGAAATAATGGGTTATAATATGCTTGGTGGAGATCAGATAATATCATCTATTGTAGATAACTTAGTAAATGATAAATTTCCAGCTTTTATAGAGTCTAAAAAAGAAGAAATTCATACAGTATTAAGGAATTTTATAAATAATCACATAGCTAAAAGCACTATTGATGATTTTAATATTAAACTTCAACGAGATGAAATGTTGAATGTAATAAATGAATTTATTAATAATAAAGAAAACATACAAATAGTAAATAACCGAATAGCAAGTATCACAGATAGCATAGTAAGTTGTATAACAAATACTAGTGTAAAAGAATATTTAAAAACTTTACTTATTAATAATATAGAAGATTTGATAAATATGTTTAAAGACGAAGCAATATTTTTAAAAAAGGGTTTAAGTCACAGTATTCATGAGAAAAAGCCTGTGCTTGTAAATGAATATGGTTCACTTGGTTATAATATCTTTAAAGAAATGATATTATCAAAAAATATTAGTAGTTTTACAGGTGAGTTACATAATGAATGTATTAAAAATACATGCGAAAAATTAAATAACTTACTTTATAATAGTAAAGCAATTAAGAATGGACTTAATAATTGTATTCATTACTTATTTCATAAAGAACTAAAGGCTAAAAATGTTGGTAAATTACTTAATGCTACAGAGCTTAATAACTCTATATTTGCTATATTAGAAACAATTATTGAAAATAAGGAAATAGGCATAGATATAAAAAATATAGTAGATGACATAATTAAAGATATAATAGAAAATAATCTAACTATTATTGATGAATCTACAAAAGGAGCAGTGGCTGACATATTAATTATGTCAATGATAGATTCTGCAGTAGATAATTTTTCAAGTATAATAAATAGCATTAATTTTAGAACTATTACAGAGAAAGAAATAAATAGTATGGAACCTAAAGAAATTGAGGATTTATTTAATTCATTTGCTGAAAAGTACTTTAACAAACTAAAACTATATGGATTTGGTGGAGCTGCTTTTGGGTTTCATTGGATAGTGGGAGTTATTACTTTTGTGCTATATATAGGATCTGAAATGAAAAACAAAATAAAGTAAATTAAAAAAAGTAATACTATAGTATTTATGAAGCTATAGTATTACTTTTAAAAAATTAAACGTTTCGACCGTGGTGTGACAAAGTAAATAAAATTACTTTTTTTATAGTTTCTAATGCAATATTGTGAGGAACTCCATTAGATATTAAGTGTTTAAGTATAGCAGGTTCTTCTATTTGTATTTTATTCAAGATAATACCTATTTCTATAGAGTCGAGAGTTATTTTATGATCATGTTTTTCAGGAGAAACTTTTTTGGCAACAATAACATTTTCATTATTAGCTATATTAGTGTTTACTTTAGGGGTTTCCTTAACTTTATCTTTGATGTTATCTTTAAAAGTTTCTGGAACATTTACTTTGGGATTTACGTTTACTTTAGGATTTGGATTAATATTAGAATTTAGATTTACTTTAGGGTTTGGATTAATATTTGGATTAACATTAATATTTTCATTGATATTTTCCCAAGGATTTCCTCGGAAATATGAGTTTGCTTCAGGTTGGAAGTTGTTATAGTAGCTTAATGTATTTGCAGTATAATTTATATCAGGATAGTAAGAAGTTCTAGGTGCCATGTACAGATATTGTATAAAGGGACAATAAGGTTGTGAATAATCGTTATACATATTTAATTTGCAAACCTCCAAAAATCTGATTGTGCAATAATAGTATATGGCATAATTTTAAAAATGTGAATAAAAATATAGTAAGTTTATACTAAACCATGTAAAGCTACAAAAGGATCATAGCTTCTATTTTTGAATAGTAGATAAATCATACGATGCAATGGATAGTGCATATTATATGCTATTTAAATAAATTAGTATATAAAGTTTTTTTGTCTTGGGAGGAAATGAATGGTAGAACATATTAACAAAGAAGTGACTAAAATAAATGCAAAGAAAGATTCAATATGTAAACTAGATTACTTTGTTAGAGGAATTAAAGCTGGAATTCCAATTTCTATAGGATATATTCCAATTGCAATTACTTTTGCTTTAATATCAAAATCATCAGGTATTCCAAATCTGATTAGCATATGTATGTCATTATTTATCTATGCAGGTGCAAGTCAATTTATAGGTGTAAATTTAATGGCTATGGGAGCAAGTACATTAGAGATAGTATTGACTACATTTATACTAAACTTTCGACATTTCCTCATGTCATCATCTTTATCACAAAGAATTGCTGAAAATACATCTATAAAGTTATTAAGTGTACTAGCCTATGGAATTACAGATGAGACTTTTGCAGTTGCATCACTAAAAGAGGAAGAAAAGATTAATCCTTGGTTTATTTTAGGATTAAATATTATAGCCTTTGCTTCTTGGAATTTTGGTACATGCATAGGATTACTACTAGGAGATATACTGCCTGAAACTTCCCTGGAATAATATATTCAACTAACAATATTCCTGCGGCAGTAGTAGGTTGTGTAGCGGCTATTATACTTGCTCTTTTTCGCTTAAATATTATAGTTGTAGTATTTGGAAGTATATTAGGAGTTTCTATAGGTAAACTATTATTTTTATAGATATTTTACTTGCGCAGCTCTACTGATTACACTTTAGTGTAAAAATTCAAACAACTTAATTTGTTGGCTTTTAAACTAATAATCTAAGGGATATAATAAGATTAATAGTTTTAAAGGAGGTTTGCTTATGGTAATTGAAAATGAAAATGACCTAGAGGAACTAAAGAAGATTGGAAGAATAGTTGCATTAGCTAGAGAAGAGATGATTAAATATATTAAACCAGGCATAACCACTGCTGAGCTTGATGCTATGGGAGAAAAAATTCTTACACAGTATGGAGCACATTCTGCCCCAAAAAGTGAATATGATTTTCCAGGAACTACGTGTATAAGTATAAATGATGTAGCAGCTCATGGTATACCAGGGAAAAGAGCAATAAAAGAAGGGGATTTAGTGAATATTGATATATCTGCAGAATTAAATGGTTATTTTGCAGATACAGGTATAAGTATACCTGTAGAACCAGTAGCTTCAGTGGGTAAACGTCTTTGTGATTGCTCAAAATCAGCCTTTTTCAAAGGAATTGAGAAAGCTAAAGCTGGAGCTAAAATAAATCAAATTGGAAGAGCTATATACAACGAAGCAAAACGTAATGGATTTACAGTAATTAAAGATTTGACTGGACACGGCATAGGTAAAAAATTGCATGATGACCCGCAGTATATTCCAAACTATTTTAATAAGTCTATTGATGGTTTGTTAGCCAATGGAGTTGTACTTGCCGTAGAGACTTTTATATCAACAAAAGCTGAGCGAGTGTATGAAGAAGATGATGGATGGACTTTAAGAACTACAGATGGTAGTTTAGTTGCCCAATATGAACATACAATTATAGTAACTCAAGGAGAACCAATTATTTTGACTATGTTATAGTTATAGATGACCACGCCCGAAATTTAACTTATACCACCGGATATATTACCATGTTTCGTCACGTTAAATATTTTTAATTAGTCTAAAGCTTAAATTTAAGCAGAGAGCCAAAATCTATGATTTTGTGCGAATCGCTTACTCCTCTGACGAAAGGAAGAGGAGTTTCATAATAATATAAAAGAACTTTGATAAACTCGTACCTCAGACATATCTAAAGTTCTAAGATTTTCTCTCAAATTTTCGCTAAGACTAATAAAAAAATATTTAAATGTGACTTCAACATTGGCAATATATCCCTACGTATAAGTTAAATTTAATTTGTGGGTATCTATAATAAGGGTTATCATAAAATTAATAAGTAAAGTAGAAACATATAAATTAATAATACACTAAAAAAATATTGACAACTCTCAAAAAGTAGAATATACTTAAAAACAAGTTTAGTAATTTATGAAAATAAAAGCTAAGATGGAGAAAAAAATATTCAAGTTGTTAATTACAGAGAGCTAATATTAGGTGTGAATTAGCATTAACAGGAATATATAATGATCACTCCGGAGCTTCCAAGTTGAAAGACTTTTGTTAAGTAAACAAGGACGTTTACCAGCGATATATGGTTATGGTTTACTATGATTATATATAGTATTTTAATAGATGACCTGAGGAAAGAGGTAGTTGCTATATGTAACTACAAATAAGGTGGTACCGCGGAAGTTTAGTCTTTCGTCCTTACAAGCATAAAATTTTATGCTTGTAAGGACGGAAGACTTTTGTTTTTTTAATAAATTAATTTCTAATACATGATTTTTGCAAAATCACTATATGAATCTAAATGGGGAGATTATGAACTTTTTAAGTTGTTAAAATTAAAAAAGTGAAATGAATTATATTAATAGAGTAGTAGAAATATTAAGCAAAGTATAAGAAAGGGGATTAAATTATGAATGAAAATTCAGTGTTAACATTAGAAGATGAAACAAACTCTTTGACTTTAAGTGATGTATTAGAGGCTAGAGAAAGAATAAAAAATATATGTGTGAATACTAAATTAATATATAGCTCAGAGTTTAGCAGAGAAAGTGGTAACGAAATATATATAAAACCAGAAAATCTTCAAATTACTGGGGCGTTTAAGTTAAGAGGAGCATTAAATAAGGTAAGTAAACTTAGTGAGGAACAGAAAAAAAGAGGACTAATAGCATCTTCAGCAGGAAATCATGCTCAAGGTGTTGCATATTCTGCTAGTAAACTTGGAATCAAGGCAACCATCGTTATGCCGGAAACAACACCATTAATAAAAGTACAAGCAACTAAAAGCTATGGAGTTGATGTAGTACTTGCAGGACAAGTATATGATGAAGCATATGAAGAAGCTAAGAGATTAGAAAAAGAACATGGATATACATTTATTCATCCATTTAATGATGTAGATGTTATGGCTGGACAGGGAACTATAGCTCTTGAAATAATGGAGGAGTTAAAAGATGTAGATGCTATATTAGTACCTATCGGCGGTGGTGGATTAATAAGTGGTATAGCTGTAGCAGCTAAATCTACTAATCCTAATGTAAAGATAATAGGTGTTCAAGCTGAAGGTGCTAATGCTATGAAGTTATCTTTTGAAAGTGGTGTGTTAACTCAATCAGATAAAGTTAACACTATTGCGGATGGAGCAGCTGTAAAGCAACCTGGAGATATAACTTTTGAATTTATAAAAGAATATGTAGATGAAATTGTTACAGTGAGTGATTATGAACTTATGGAAGCTGTTTTTATATTGTTAGAAAAACATAAGCTTATAGCAGAAGCAACAGGAGTAATGTCTTTGGCCGCTTTAAAGAGACTAAAGTTTAAAGGTAAAAAAGTAGTATCTCTAATAAGCGGAGGAAACATAGACGTAGTAACTATAGCATCACTTTTAAATAATGGATTAGTATCTAGAGGTAGAATATTCTGTTTCTCTGTTAGATTACAAGATAGTCCAGGACAATTACTTAAAATATCTGAAATACTAGCTAAAAAGGGAGCTAATGTAATAAAATTAGATCATAATCAATTTAAAGCAATTGATAGATTAAAACATGTGGTTCTTGAGGTAACAGTAGAAACTAACGGTCATGAACATATTGACGATATAGTTAATGCTTTAAATGAAGCCGGATATAATGTAGATAAGGTTTATTAGAATAAGGTTATTTAGGAAAATAGTAAAGTGTGGTGAAACAAACCACACTTTTATTTATATAGGGTTCCAGACTTGAAACTTAACATATTCGATCGTGTAAGTTAAGTTGACCTGCAGGAACCCTATATAAAGGAGTTTTACATGTTCAAAAATTTTATACATACGGGGTTTGGTATATTGATATTAGAATTTATTTCAGTTAACTTGCCAGTAATATTGTCTATTGAGAATGAAACTACATTGTTTGAATTTTGGTTTGCTACAATCAGAAACCTTCCAGTAGGGTCAATATTAAAATCACGAGGATGAGAACCTTCTGTGGATGTATGATCAACTAACTTAAGTTTGCCAGAAATATTATCTATGTTAAAAATAACAATACTATCATGGCCTCTATTTGATGCATATAAATAATTCCCATCAGCGGATATTTGAATAGCTCCACCAGAATTTTCTCCTATGTATCCTTCAGGAAGAGTCGAAATATATTGTATTTCTTTAAATTTATAGGTTAACTTATCATATTCCAAGGCAATAATTTCTGAACTGAGTTCACAAATTATATATGCAAATTTGCCATTTGGGTGAAAAGTCATATGTCTTGGTCCACATCCAGGCTTTAAAGATATAGAGCTGTGGTTTGATTTCCATAGAATGCCTTCATTAAAATCGTATACAACCAGTTTATCTATACCTAGATCTACGGCATGAAGATACTTTTCTTCAGAATCTAAAGCGACGTAGTGAACATGGGCTTTTTCTTGATTTTTATTTGGACCAGAACCTTCATGAGTTACTATAGATGAGGGGGAGCTAATACTGCCATCTATATTTACTGGAAATACTTCAATAGTTCCCTTATGGTAATTGGCTGAAAATAAATATTTATTATCGCTATCTATGTTAACGTGACAAGGTGGTTTTCCTTCTGATACCTGATAGTTTATTAGCTTAAGCTTCTCTGTAGAACTATCTATTAATAAGGAAGCTACACCTCCGCGGTTATCTAATTTTACCACGGAATAAAGATGTTTATTATACTTGTCTACACATAAATATGTTGGGTTATCAAGTGTTGCAGCTAACTGTAAATTTTCAATTTTCCCTGATTTTGTATCTAATGTAAACTTATAAATTCCTTCACTTTCTCCATTGGTATATGTGCCAACATAGGTTGTAATTTTTATATTTTCAGCTCTCATAACGTTTTCCTCCTAAAAAATATAATCTTAAATTAATTATATTATAACTTAATTTTAATAAATTGTTTAATTAATTCTTTATATCCTTTTATAATGTTAGTTCCAGAAATTGTGCCTATTCTCTCAGCTACGGCTTCTATGAATTCAGTAACTCCAGAAGTACTGAAAACAAAAGATGGAATTGTTAAATGTATTAAAGAGTTTATAAAGTATAGTGAAGAAAAATTAAATTATTGACAATATAGAATATTTCGCATAGAATTATTTCGTAAACGAAATGTTTCTATGCGAAATATTTTTGGGAAGGTGAAAAAATGGAAGAATTAGATAAGACTATGAAGCTAATAGAACTTTTCCGTGAAATTATAGTTCTTTGGAGACAGAGCATGAGTAAAGTATTTGAAGGATTAGAGGTACTTAAGAAACTACTGAGTGATTAGCTGAATTAATTAAAAAATAAACATATATAATAAAAAATTAAACTATTAGTATATTTAACTTACAGGAGTTGATAATTTATGATTAAGCTATTTAGGTATTTAAAACCCTATACAATGACTATAGTAGCTATTCTATTATTGTTCTTTATTCAATCTATTGCTGAATTATATCTTCCAACGTTGATGTCTGATATTGTTGATACGGGTATAGTTAAAGGTGATATTAATTATATCATGAGAATTGGAGGATTTATGCTGCTTGTAGCAGCTGGAAGTGCTACATGTACTATAGCAGCAAGCATACTATCTTCAAAGGTTGCAACAAAATTCAGTAGAGATATTAGAGGGAAGGTTTTTTCAAAAACAGAAAGCTTTTCACTGCATGAATTTGATAAAATTGGAACAGCATCTATGATTACTAGAACAACAAATGATATTAATCAAGTTCAACAAGTAACAGTTATGATAGGACGTATGATGATATCAGCTCCAATGATGTGCATAGGCGGTATTATTATGGCTGTATCAAAAGACGCAGAGCTTTCTCTTGTGTTAGTAATTGTAATTCCTATTCTTGCAGGTGCTATTTTTGCTGTAGCAAGAAAGGGAATACCATTTTTTAAATTGATGCAGGTAAAACTTGATAGATTAAACCTTGTTTTACGTGAAAATCTTACAGGTATTAGAGTAGTAAGAGCATTTAATCGTATTGAGGAAGAGAAAAGTCGATTCTTAGATGCTAATAATGATCTTACGGATAATGCTATTAAAGTTAATAAAATAATGGCTGCTTTAATGCCTATTATGATGATTGTAATGAATTTGACAACTGTAGCAATTGTTTGGATAGGTGGTATTCGTATTGATAATGGGAATATGCAAGTAGGAGATATGATGGCATTTATACAATATGCCATGCAAATTATGTTTTCTTTAATTATGGTTTCCATTATGTTTGTTATGATACCACGTGCTGAGGCTTCTGCAGTGAGAATAAATGAAGTTCTTGATATGGAAGCAGAAATTAATGATCCTAAGGAATTCAAAGAGGCTAATATGGAAAAAGGATATGTAGAATTTAAAAATGTTACATTTAGCTATCCAAGTGCAGAACAGCCAGCTATAAATAACATTTCCTTTAGTGCAAAACCAGGAGAAGTCACTGCTATTATTGGAGGTACAGGTTCTGGAAAATCTACTCTCATTAGCTTAATACCACGTTTTTATGATGTTGATAAGGGGAGCATTTTAGTTGACGGAGTGGATGTAAGAGAAATGTCTCAAGAAAGGCTTAGACAAAAAATAGGTTTTGTTCCGCAAAAAGCTGTGCTATTTACTGGTACAATTTCTGAAAATATTAAATATGGCAAAGAAGATGCTACAGATGAAGAAATTAAGCACGCAGCTGAAATATCTCAATCTATTGATTTTGTATCTAATATGAAAGAAGGATTTAATTCCATTATCGCCCAAGGAGGAAATAATGTGTCAGGTGGGCAAAAACAGCGTCTTTCTATAGCTCGTGCATTAGTAAGGAAACCGCAAGTGTATATATTTGATGATAGTTTTTCAGCACTGGATTTCAAAACTGATGCAAAACTTAGAAAAGCCCTTAAAAGTGAGACAAAAAATTCTACTATGATTATTGTAGCTCAAAGAGTTAGTACTGTAATGGATGCAGATAGAATTATAGTGTTAGATGAAGGAAGAATTGTAGGAATTGGCAATCACAAAGAGCTTCTAGAAAACTGTGATATATATAGTGAGATTGTATCTTCACAGTTGTCAGAGGAGGAATTAGCATGAGTGAACAAAATAAATCAATAGGAAGAGGCCCTGCAGCTGCTCTTGGAAGACCTGCGGAAAAGGCTAAGAATTTTAAAGGAACTCTAGGAAGGCTTATTAAATATTTATCACCGCGTAAATTTAATCTTATAGCAGTATTTTTTACAGCTATTCTAAGTACAGTATTTAGTATTGTAAGTCCTAAGGTTATGGGTAAGGCCACAACAAAATTATTTGAAGGTATTATGAAGAAACATATCTATTATAAAGAGCTTAGTGCTGCAGCTGAAGCTGTTAAAAAAGGAGGAAATCCAAGTAAGCTGCTTCAATTAAAAGAACAAGGTGTTCCAAGTGTTGACTTTAATTATATAGGCAACATAATACTTTATTTAATTTGTCTTTATGTAATAAGTGCAATTTTTAGTTATGTTCAACAGTATATAATGGCAGGAGTTGCGCAGAAAACTGTTTTTGATATGCGTAACGACGTAAATGATAAACTTGCTAGATTACCACTTAAGTATTTTGATTCACGTACTCATGGTGAAATATTAAGTCGTGTTACTAATGATATAGATACTGTTTCTACAACACTGCAGCAGAGTTTAACGCAGCTTATAACTTCTATAGTAACAATTGTAGGTATTATTGTTATGATGCTTACAATAAGCCCTTGGTTAACCCTTGTTACTATTGTAACTTTACCACTTTCTATACTTGTAACTACAGGTATAGCTAAAAAATCACAAAAGTATTTTGCAGATCAACAAAAGCTTCTTGGTAATTTAAATGGGCATGTTGAAGAAATGTATACTGGTCATAAAATTGTAAAAGCTTTTGGCCATGAGGATACGTCCATAAAAGAGTTTAATGAAATTAACGAAAAGCTCTATAGTGTAGGCTGGAAAGCTCAATTTGCTTCGGGAATAATTATGCCTTTAATGAACTTTATTAATAACATCGGTTATGTACTTGTATGTGTAGTTGGAGGAGTTTTTGTAACTAAAAAGTCTATAGAATTAGGAGATGTCCAGGCCTTTATCCAGTATTCAAGACAATTTGGTCAACCAATTGTTCAGACTGCTAATATAGCTAATATTCTTCAGTCCACTATTGCAGCTGCTGAACGTGTATTTGAAATACTAGATGAAGTTGAAGAAATTTCAGATAAAGATCATGCTAAAATTGTTGATTTTGTAAAAGGTGAAATAAGAGATAGTGATAATATAGTTGTAGTTCCATTAAAAGGTGAAGTTAAATTTGAAAATGTTAGCTTTGGCTACAAAGAAACTGTTACCCTTATGGAGGATATGAATATAGATGTGAAGCAAGGGCAGACCGTTGCTATAGTTGGGCCTACTGGCGCAGGTAAAACAACACTTATAAACCTGCTTATGCGTTTCTATGAAATTAATAAGGGAAGAATAACTATTGATGGTGTTGATATCAGAGATATAAAGCGTAGAGACTTAAGAACTATGTTTGGTATGGTACTCCAAGATACTTGGTTATTTAATGGTACTATAAAAGAAAATATAGCTTATGGTCGTAAAGGTGCCACAGAAGGTGAGGTTTTTAAGGCAGCAAAGGCTGCTCATGCTGATCATTTTATTAGAACTTTACCAGAAGGATATGATACAGTGCTTAACGAAGAAGCTTCTAATATTTCACAAGGTCAAAAGCAACTTTTAACTATTGCACGTGCAATACTTGCTGATCCTACAATATTGATTCTTGATGAAGCTACAAGTAGCGTTGATACAAGAACTGAGGTACAGATACAAAAAGCTATGGATAACCTTATGAAAGGAAGAACGAGTTTTGTAATTGCTCACAGGTTATCTACTATCCGTGAAGCAGACTTAATTCTTGTTATGAATAATGGTAGAATTATTGAACAGGGTAATCATAAACAGCTTCTTGAAAAACAAGGCTTTTATGCAGAACTTTATAATAGTCAATTTACAGGTAGAAACACACAAGAAGTTGGATAAACAGAGTTCTGGGCTTCAAGAGGAGCATTAGAAAAGATAATTATTAGATAAACAAAAAAACTACTAGCAAAATATTTTGCCAGTAGTTTTTTTGTTAAGATTTCACATATACATTTAACTTGAACTAATTTTCAAAATAACTAATCATCTACATCATCAAAGTCATCATTCTCACTTAGTTCGCCGTCATCATCAAATTCAATGTCATCGTCAAGCTCATAGTTCTCATCTAAAACATCATCATTTAGCTCTTCATCGTCACCTAAATCATCATCTCCGTCAATATCATCTGTATCAGTAAAATCATCATCATCAAGTTCATCCACGTCATCAAAATCATCATCTATAGCATATTCACTAGCAGGATAAAGTTTATAACCGTTGTAATTATGAACACAAGGTGCGGCAGCTTTTATGATATTATTATACATAAAATTCTCCTCCAAAACGTAATTAGCTATTCTTATTATATTAAGGATTTTATATATTCGAGTTACTTATGTTAATAAAGTCATTAATATATTATATTCTATAAAAACAATAATGCTACTAGTAGTGAGAAATATTCTAAATAGTAAAAGATCAGTGTATCAACTATAGTTGACATACTAATCTTTATCATAATTAAACTAATGCAGGTTCTTTAACTTCCTTATATATAGATGATAAAACATTTGTTGTACTTTGAGATGCTGGTTCTAGTGGATAATATCCTTTTTTAACCATCCACTGCCAAACATCATAAGCGTGGTTACAGCTCATTGTAAATGCATCCTTTAGAAACTGTCTTAGATTAGGGTTACTTGCCTCCATAGCAGACCAGGCATATTCTCTTCCTGATCTTTTTAGAGTCAAAAGATAGGCAGTAGCTATTTCTCTATCGTCCATTTGCTGTATGCTAGTTCTTGGTGTAATTGATGGAAAATTGTTAACAGGTGATTTAGTATAGTCCTGTAGAACCTCATTTAGATTAGGAACATTCAGTTTTTGTGTTGAGCCACTGGCTTTACTAATAAATTCAACCTTCATGTTATAGTCTTGAATGTGGGCTGGAAAGTGTCCTTGTATCATAGATTTTAATTCTTGGTCTTTTACCGAATTTATAAATAGAGCCATATTTGTTATAGAATTTACACAACTTAGTGTTAACTCATGTAGATCATATATTTCGTGGGAAGCTAATTGCATAGTATTTTACCTCCTAGTTTTATATAATTTAAATTTTTAGTATATTACTACAACAGTTAATTTCCCACTTAGATATGAATTTTATACTATAAACTATAAATTAACTTTGTTCAAACTTAGGGATATGTTACCAGTTCTGAGATTGGAGCCCTATAACTTCTAGAATAGTATTTTAAATCTTAGAAAAAACTATAAAAAAATACTTGGATTATTAGTTTATTTCAATTGTTATTATTATAGGAACTCGCCTTGGAATAGAGGTAATAACACGAATAGCAGAGATTCTATATACATGGGCTATTGGAGGAACTATAATCTTATTTGTTTTTCTTCTTCCAGAGATTAATTTTAAAAATATACAACCAATACTGGAATAGGAAAGTATCTTGGAGGATTTATTGCATTATTATATGTTTTATACTTTGCTTATATTGCTGCTAGAGTATTAAGGGACTTTGGTGAATTAGTTATGGTAACGGCATTAGAAGGAACACCGTTAATTGTAATAAATATAATTATTATGATTGTAATAACATATGCTTGTTATTTGGGAATAGAAGCTATTGTATTTACAATGATATCTCCTAATGTAAATAGTGCAAAGTTAGCTATGAAATATGGTTTTTTTGCAATACTTATATTAATTATAGGAGGATTTACAAAAATTACGGTTTTTACTTATGCATCAATAATTGGTTTTGCTGATATATTTAAAGTGAAAAATCATAGAGTTTTTATAATTCCTGTCTGTGTAGTTATTATTATTAGCTCATTATTAATTGCAAGCAGCTTTACACAACACATTGAAATAGGACTAGAAATACTACCTAAATATGCTTATGTGCCAATTTATGTAATTATACCTATTTTTTTAGGCGTATTAACATACATAAAACATAAGAAAAGAGTTTCAAATAAATAATGGAATTATTAAAATAATAATATAATAACTAGATACTTTAATGCTGAATCAATTAAAACGTTGTAAAATCTTATGGTAAGAGTTAGGTATAAAATTATTTATAGGTGGATTTGGTACAGATATGTTTATTTTACATTAGAAACTATATGTTATAAAACATGGCATGAAAATGTTTAAATAATAGAAAATATTATTATAATGAAAAATATAACAGTATTTTAAAATAAAAAAAACATTTTTTTGATAAAAAAATTATTATTTTAATAAAAAACTATTGAATTTTATTAATAAAGGATTTATAATTTAAAACATGAATTAATAATTTATAAATTGTTGAATTAATAATTAATAATTAATAAATTAATAAATTATTAATTATTAAAGGCACGGTGTCTAAATAATTGCAATTTTAAATTTATTATTTGTGGATGTTTTTTCATAAAATTAATTAAGAAAACATAATAATTAATTAAGAAAACATAATAATTAATTAAGAAAACATAATGATGAAGAATCAAAAGATAAAATATCCAATTATATTATAAATGACTTGGTTATTTATAATATAAAAAAATATATTTATGATTAAGGAGGATCTAAAATGAATAATATCAATGCAGCAGATACAACGTTTATGATTTTTTCAACAGCATTAGTTATGCTGATGACTCCAGGTTTAGCATTATTTTATGGAGGAATGGTTAGAAGAAAAAATGTGTTAAGTACTACAATGCATAGCTATGCAGCTATGGCTATAGTTTCAATCCAATGGATATTAATAGGATATACTTTAAGCTTTGGAACAGATATTGGAGGCTTCATTGGAAATCTTCAATGGGTTGGGTTAAATGGTGTTGGATATGCGCCAAACGCTGATTATGCAGCTACTATTCCACATCAAGTATTTATGCTATTCCAACTTATGTTTGCGCTAATAACTCCAGCTTTAATATCTGGTGCTATTGCGGAAAGAATGAAATTTGGAGCATTTGCAATATTCGTTTTACTTTGGGCAATATTTGTATATGATCCAGTTGCACACTGGGTTTGGGGTGTTGGAGGTTGGATAAGAAACTTAGGTGCACTAGACTTTGCTGGTGGAAATGTTGTGCACATTAGTTCAGGTGTATCAGGTTTAGTCGCAGCAATAGTATTAGGAAAAAGAAAAAGATTAGAAACAATTACTCCTCATCATATACCAATGACATTCTTAGGTGCGGGAATACTATGGTTCGGATGGTTTGGATTTAATGCAGGAAGTGCATTAGGCGTGAGTGATATAGCATTAAACGCTTTTATAACAACTAATACATCAGCAGCAGCAGCAGCTATTGGATGGAGTGCTTGTGAGTTACTTCATAGAAAAAAGGTAACATCATTAGGTGTTGCTAGTGGATTGGTAGCAGGACTAGTAGCAATAACTCCAGGTGCAGGTTTTGTAAGTCCTTTAGCAGCTATATTCATAGGACTAGTAGGAGGAGCTATATGTTTCTTCGGAGTAACAATTATTAAGAAAAAATTCGGATACGACGATGCTTTAGATGCTTTTGGTTGTCATGGAATTGGAGGAATTTGGGGAGGAATAGCTACTGGAATATTTGCTTCAACAACAATAAATCCAGCAGGTGCAGATGGATTATTCTATGGAAGTGCAAAGTTGCTTGGTGCTCAATTAGTAGCTATTGGAGCTACTGTTGTATATGCAGCGTTAGTTACATTTATAATACTAAAGGTTATTGGATTATTCACTAGCTTAAGAGTAAAAGAAGAAGAAGAAGAAACAGGTTTAGACGTTTCATTACATGGAGAAGATGCTTACGGTGGTATAAGTTAGTAAGTTTCTGTATAAATTGTCCTTGGTAAAAGTTGATTTTATATCAAATATGTACTATTATTGTATGCTCAACCAAATGTAAGGGGGTAGTGAAATGAGTGCAAAATTGACTAAAGTTGATATCATTCTGAATCCGGGTAAATTTGAGGATTTGAAAGATGAGTTAAATAAAATTGGAATCACAGGAATGACAGTTTCAAATGTTTTAGGTTGCGGAACACAAAAGGGACATAAGGAATATTATAAAGGTGTATCTATTGATATTAATTTGTTACCTAAAATAAAAGTAGAAATTGTAGTTTGTGATGTTCCTGTTGATGAAGTTATAAAGGCTGCAAAAAAAGTACTGCATACAGGTAAAATAGGTGATGGAAAAATATTTATTTATGATGTAGCTAATGTTATACGTATAAGTAACGGCGATGAAGGTAGAGATGCGTTACAATATACAAAATAATTAAAAATTATTACAGATTGTTCAAAAACCCCATACTTTTAAGAGTATGGGGTTAAATTTTTATATTTGTGTCTTTAAACCTCGTTATTTTATTTTATTTAATTTAGAATTACATATAATATTATTATAACATATTAGTAATTTTATATCTATAATATTGATATAATTTTATATTAATCAAATGAATTTTAATAATATGTCATTAAAGTGTTGAAATTAGTGACGAATTATGATATCTTAATTTAGAGATTAATTTTAAAAATTTGAAATTTATAAGTATTTTCAAAATTATTTTAGGAGGTAATTATTATGGTTAATCCAAAGCATCACATTTTCGTTTGTACTAGCTGTAGACCTAATGGAAAACAGCAAGGATTTTGCCACTCACAAAAAGCTGTAGATATAGTTAACGAATTCATGGAGGAAATTGATAGCAGAGATTTATCAGGAGACGTTATGTTGACCAATACAGGTTGTTTCGGAATATGCAGCCAAGGACCAATAGTGGTTGTTTATCCTGAAGGAGTATGGTACGGTGCAGTAACTTCAGATGATGTAGAAGAAATCATGGACAAACATATCGAAGGTGGAGAAGTTGTTACAAGACTTCAAATATAGAACATAACACATATATAAAAAGCATGGTCGTTACTTAGTATACGCCATGCTTTTTATATTAACTTTAAGTAAAATATAGTTTTAAGCTTTGTCACAAGTCTTATGACAAACTGTTATTTTATATTCGCCAGGGTTAACCTTTGTTATAGTTGATTCCATGTTAAGCTTTTTTAGATCATCTTCTAACCACATTGGTACGTGACCACAAATGATTGTTAACTCATAGAAAGTAGTATTGTTTAGGAAAGGTCTTAATGCTTGTTTGGTACTAACCCCTGGATTGTTAATTTCAAGATCTTTGAGATTTATGTAGTAACAACCTTCATTATTTGTTGGTATTGGACCTATATTAGTTTCATTTTCTTTAGCTGCTGAAAGCTTGGATAACTGATATTCTTCTATGCTTTCTAGTGCATCATCTAAAAAGTCTTCAGGAGCACCTTCAACTTCAAGTATAGTAAACCCTGCCATATCCAGCACGGTATAAGGAGTACCATTTAGTTCTTTTGCTACTATTATTTTGTATTCACCTAATGTTTTTATTAGATTAAGTATGCTTTCTCTAATTGATTTTACTGATGTTAAATTTTTAAGAGTAAATTGAAATTCATTTACTACTTCCCATTGAGTTTCTTTTTTTGAATATACTTTAATAATACTTGAATCGTACATTGTTTCAGTTTGTCCATTATCATTTAAAACAACTGCTAGTTCTTTAGTCATATTAAATATCCTCCCTTAAAAGCTTTTACTACAAATTATGTGAATTTTGCAGTATTATAATTTTCGTAAATAATTTGCATTATTATTGATAGTTTATCACATTTATAGTGGTTTAAAAATATATTTTTAAAAATTTTTAAATATTTTTAAAAATTTTTATTGTTTAATGAATATAGTAACATTAGATAAGTTTATAATTACAAGAAACAGGTATTAGATTTGATGTAAAGAGAGGTTAATGCATTCTATGAATTAAGCCCTATCAAGTAGATAAAGAAAAACTTGATAGGGCTATTTTTATATGTGTTTAAGTTTTGGGAATGTATTTGCTCCATGAGGCATTATATAAGTTTTTAAGTTATGACCTTTAATTTTATAAGCAAGCTCAAGAGCCTCAGTTACAGTTTTAACTACATGTATATTTGCCATGGATAAGGCTTCAGCAGGTAAACTAGATACTAAAATAAAATTATATTTTTCTGCAACTTCTGTAGTATAGTAGCCTATGTATTTAGCTATGGAGTAATTTTCTCTTAAGGCTTTTTCTCTTTCGTATAAGGAGTTATAGTTTTGAACTATTTCTCTTATGGATTCATTTCCAAAACCGTCAATACATTCACTTAGAATTATCATTACACCATTTTCTTCAATGCACTCTTTAGCATTAATTACTGTTTTTATAGTTTGATAAAAATTTATATCCTTTGGATATCCACCAGCAGTAGCTATAACCATATCAGCTTTTTCACTAATATACACGCAATCCATTTCGTTTACTATTTTACAACCAGCTTCATGAGCTTCATAATAGTTGCCGGAAACAGCATAAGCTATATTACCATCAGAACCCATTATTACATTGAATAGAAAAGATGGTTTTGCAAGATCAGCAGCTTGACGCATATCTTCATATATAGGGTTGTCTATTATTTTACCACTTCTAACCTCAGGATTAGAGCCACTACCAAGCTCAGGATTTAGACACATAGCATGATTTTTCATTATAGTGTCATAAGATGAGATTCCAGGTAAAATTGATTTTTTACCCCCACCATAACCAGCTAATAAGTGGAATACTATAGCGCCAGTAAGAATTATATGGTCACATTGAGCTGCAAGCTTATTTATCTTTACAGGTGTACCATGAGAAGTAGTTCCTAAATATATTTGGTTAGCTTCGTCTAATGCATCATGATCGTAGAGAGTAAATCTACTATATAGATTTTCGCCTAAAAGTATTTTACGTTCCTCTTCAGTATGACTTCTGTGAGAACCTGTAGCACTTAAAAATATTATATCATCATCACTGATACCAGCTTTATTCAATTCATCAACTATATATGGAAGATATAAAGACATTTTTTGCCAAGCCCTAGTTATATCTGAGATAACTAGACATATTTTATCTCCAGGTTTTACTATATGGCGAAGCTTTTCACTTCCTATAGGATTTTCAAGAGCATCTAGTATAGTTTCCTCTTCACTTTTTTTATCAGTTTTTTCTTTACTTTCAATAACACCTAAAAAGTTTTGATCAGGTATTGAGAAGGTTACCTTTTCTTTACCATATTTCATATCATATTTACTCATTTATAAATCAACCTCTCTTATAAAGATATTTATACATTCTATAAAATTAATAGAAATATATAATGTTGGTTCTTATTGTTACAAATAATAGATGAATATCAATATATTATGTCTGTATTTATATGCAAAAAAGAAGACTCCTTTCATGAGTCCTACTAATATGAAAGTACATAATATTATGTTTGGTTAGCTAGGGTAAATTATATTTTTTTATTATATTTTTAAGACACTTTTTATGAAGATCATATAATTAAAGTAAAAAATACTTTAATTATATGATAACTTATTTAACTATTCTTTAATAATATAATGTTTATTTATAATTTGTCAATTACATTATTTTCTATAAATTAGCAGAAAAAATAAAATAAAAATAATGACGGTTAATCAAGTGTTTGGTAAATCTAAAGATGGGTAATGGTCTTTTTTATTATATATAACAGCAAATTTGCCTATAAACTGTGAGGTAACTTGTAGCCTCATTAGATTGAAAAATAGTATTATAGCCAAAAATATGTTAATACTAATATTGACAAATGCATACTACAAATGTAATATGTTTATATACTACATTTGTAGGAAGAGGTGTTAAATTTGAAAGAGTTTCCTAAAATCTCTGATGCTGAATGGCAGGTAATGAAGGTTATATGGAAAAATAATCCCATAACTGCTAGCAAAATTATTGACGAATTAAAGTATGACACTACATGGAATTCAAAAACTATTCACACATTAATCAGTAGATTAGTTAAGAAAGAGGCCATAGGAATTGAAAAGGCGTCTCCGTACTATCTATATTATCCTGTTGTATCAGAGGAAGAATGCAAGAGAGTAGAGACAAAGTCCTTTCTGAAAAAGGTTTATGATGGATCTTTACAGCTATTAGTTGCAAACTTCATAAAGGATGATAAGTTCACTAAGAATGAAATTGAAGAACTGCAACGTATTCTGGATAAGAAAAAGGATTAATAAAGATTGGAGTTGAGTTATGGATTTTTCTATTATATTTAAAACAATTCTTTCACTATCCTTTATGGGAAGTATAGCATCTGGGATAATTATGAATATTATAAAAAATATAGTATTTATGTAACTCCAGATATAAAAAATTATATTGAAATAATGTCTATTGAATCTAATAACACTCCAGCAAAAGATGCTAGTCTTATAATTGGATGGGATGAAGTAATAAAAAGAGCATTAAAACAAGAAAGTTTTATTAATAACTACAATGATTCTATAAAAATTAATGATATAAAACAACTATATAAAAAATATGTTACATTTCTTTTATATGGAGCAAATAATACTCCTCTTTTTCATTATGACTCTAAAATCATGGTATCTGACGCTAAAATAGCGTATACGAATATATTAAAGTCAGATAATAATAGTAAATTAATAGAATCTATTAAAGCTTTCTTAAATGTATTGAAAAAAAATGATTATAAGTTAACAGGTGAAGTTGAAAACTACAGAAAAAGCATAGTAGACAATATAAAGTGAAGCTTAATTCAGTTAGGTCAATCCAGCGCTTAGCAACACTTAACTCACCGCTTGTAGAAGTGGAATATTAGAGCGGGTAGTCATCGGATAAAATAATTAGAAGCTATACTATAGATTGAAGAGGGGGTGTATTTTTGGCAAAAAAAACTGTAGCAAAAAAGGCAAAACTAAAAAGAAAAATTGCAATTATTTTGGCAGTTATATTATGTTTTGGAGCTGGGGTCTATACTTCTTATAAGATTATGCATCGTAAAGTTATTGGCGCAGACATTCAATTAGGAAAGAAGGATGCCAAAAAAGATGCAGAAAAAGAGAAAGATAGTGTGCAAGATAAAAATAAAAAAGAGGAAGCTGAAACATATATACTTTTAAGCAGTGTGGGAGATTGTACTTTGGGTCATGATGATAAATTTGCATATGGCAACAGTTTACCAGCTGCTTTGAAGAAAAATAACAATGACTATTCTTATTTTTTTAAAAATGTTGCGGATATTTTTAAAAATGATGATATTACAACTGCAAATTTAGAAACAACTTTTACTGATGCATCTGTAAAAGCAGAAAAACAATTTACATTTAAGGCTCCTAAAGAATATTCAAAAAGTTTAACTCTTGGATCTATAGAAGCAGTAAATGTATCTAATAATCACATATATGATTATCTTACAAAAGGCTTTAAGGATACTATTGGTGCTTTAAAGAATGAAGGAGTAAATTATTTTGGTGAAGGATATAAATGGATTACAGAAGTAAATGGAAATAAAATTGGGTTTTTAGGATATAGGGGATTTAGTGATGATAATGATTTTCTAAAAAAGATGAAAGCAGATATAGAGGATTTAAAAAGTAAAGGATATGTAGTTGTAATTAATATTCACTGGGGAGAAGAAAACTCTTATCATCCTAATAATGTGCAAAAGCATATAGCACATTATGCTATAGATCATGGAGCAGATCTTATTTTAGGTCATCATCCTCATGTAATTCAAGGAATTGAAAAGTATAAGGATAAATTTATTGCATATAGTCTTGGAAACTTTGCATTTGGTGGAAATATGAATCCAAGGGATAAGGATACATATATACTTCAATCAAAATTTATGTTTAAAAATTATGAGTTAGTTTCCTATGGAATTAAGGTTATTCCTTGCAGTATATCTTCTGTGATCTATATTAATGATTATTGTCCTACGCCATTAACAGGGGATAGAAAAAAGGATGTGCTAGATAAGCTCAATAAACTTTCGAACAATTTAGGGTTCAATTTAGGAGATGAATTTGTATTCTCTAATATAAGTTCATAGAAGTTTATAGGAATTTTTATAAAGCTATATAACTTTAATTAATAGTAAAATAAATAGGAATGAATTCATCATATTAATATAATAAATTCATTCCTATTTATTTTAAAAATCCAACGCTAGGTGTAAGGAATAAATCCATCAACACTTTGAATGATCTCAGCACAACTTTATATAATTAGAAGTTGTTATCCAAAGACCTAGCCGATCTTTATTACCAGTGACCAGTTTCTAATCTTTTAACCAAATCACTTACTCCATACTTATGAGAATATGAATACATATTTTTTTCATTTTCAGGTAAGTTTTCTAAAAGTTCTTTAGAGTAATTAAATGATGATTCCCAGCAAGACCTAAGTTTACTATAGTCATCTATAATCCATCCATAGCCATAAGGGTTTTCATAGTTGACACATGTAGAATTATAGTTATATTCGCAGGTTTCACAACATTTATTAATTTTCATTATACAGTCACCTCTATTATTAATATAAATAGTACTTTAATTTTCATAGTTTTTTAATACTTCAAATACTCTTTTTGAAATTATATCTAAATATAACAATACAATTTTTGTTGTTGCTTCTTATAATTTTAAGTACATTCTTCAAGTTTTTCAAGTAGTTATCCTGAACCGTTAGTAATATGTTATGTGGAATAAATTAAATTTATATTTTCCATATGTAGATTTATTTGCTATAATAGCAATCAGAAGAATATACATATACATTATAATTGTAACTCTACAAATTATACGACTCAATGAGATATATGCTTTAATATAACATATATAAATTTACTATTAGAGGAAAAGGAAAAACTATGAAAGATTTAAAGAAGCTCTTAAAAATATTCTGGATTTTTTTCAAGATAGGTACCTTCACCTTTGGGGGAGGACTTACAATGCTTCCACTTATACAAAAAGAAGTTGTAGATAAGCAAAAGTGGATAGAAGAAGAGGAAATACTGGATGTGTTTGCTATTTGTCAATCTGTTCCAGGAGTCATTGCCATTAATTCTGCAATCTTTGTGGGTAATAAAGTTAGAGGAGTAAGTGGAGCTATTGCGGCAACCTTGGGAGTTGTTCTTCCTGCATTTATATCTATTATTCTTATCTTAGTTGCACTTACAGGAATAAGGAATAATATTTATGTAGAAAAGGTATTTGGAGGCATAAGGGCAGCAGCAACAGCATTAATACTTTTGTCTGCTATAAAACTAGGAAAAGGGGCCTTAAAATCAAACTGGCAGTACGTTGTTGCAGTATTATCATTTTTAATTATTGTAATACTTAACATCAGTGCGGTGTGGGCTGTTGTTTTAGGAGGAGCCACAGGATATATTATTTACATCTTTGGAAGGAGGCGCAAATAATGTTACTATGCATAAAACTATTTTATGTTTTTTTTAAGATTGGCTTATTTAGCTTTGGAGGCGGTTATGTTATGCTTCCAATGATTTACCAAGATATTCAGTCCTTTGAATTAATGTCTGCTAAAGAATTTTCTGATGTTGTAGCTTTGTCACAAATGACTCCAGGACCTATTGCAGTAAATGCAGCTACCTATGTAGGTTTTAGATGCGCAGGAATATTGGGAGCTACTTTTGCTACAATAGGAGTATCACTGCCTTCATTTTTTATAATACTTATTATTTCTGCATTTATAAATAAATTCAAAACTAGCAGTATTGTACAATCAATACTATTAGGTATAAGACCTGCTACCGTAGGAATGATAGGTTCCGCAGTAATATTCTTTTCTAAAACTTCTATATTTCATGAAGGATTCTTTAGTTTAAAAATGATTCATAATCCTTTAAAATTTATTAGCATACCAGCTGGTATTATATTTATTATAACAATTGTACTTACAAATAAATTTAAAATAGGTCCAATAGCAGTGACGGTAATTGCAGGAGTCATTGGAGCATTTATTTTATAAACTAACAAAAATCCACTTATAGTATAAAAATACTTAAGTGGATTTTTGTTTTTATAATATTTAATTTAAGAACATCCGCCGCTGCATTCTAAGCAAGAGGAACAGGCTGCACAAAGGGATTTTGCTTTAAACGATGCTGATGACTTTATATTGAATAAATATTCATCAATATCATACTCATGTTCAGGACTATTATTAAATCGAACTTTATTATTGTGGAACTCTATACTTAAAGGAACTATCTCCATAGTTTCATCATCAACTACGCTTCGTTTTAATCCAGGACTATAAACCTTTTTAGAGCCGTTTTTATCAATAACCTCTATTCTATCAGTAGAAGTTATTAATGCTTCTACTTGTCCAGTATCAGAAAATCTCAAAGAGTTTGAATCTCCATGGATACCTACCGCATCAGATTTATATGCAGATATAGTACCTATACTAGTTTTCACAGCTATAGGATCATCAGGTTCAAGGGATTTAATTTTTCCATCAGGATAAAATGATACACCTATACGTGTCACTACATCTCCAATAGAGGTTTGTAAAGTAACAGTGTTTTTAGGCCACAAGGTTATACTTTTAAGAGATCTATCTTTATAAAAATGTACTGAAATAATTTTTTTACTAAACTTACCTATTGGTATATCAAAATCAATATCTTTTGCTAAAGTAAGCTCATCCTGTTCTGTCCAATAAGCAGTAAGCTTACCGTTTAAAGGGAATAAACGATTTATATTTCCATTTTCATAAAATGTAACAAATTCTGCAGGCAGAGTTCCTATTGGTGTGTCAATCTCAACTTGGTGCTGTAGTGAAATGCTTTTTATATTATCATTGTTGTGAAAAGAAACAGATACAATGTGCTTTCGTCTCTCGTCAGCATCTTCATATTGTGGCACTAAAATTCCATAAGGAGTTTTCAGTTCATTTGCCTTATTTAATTTACATTCTTTCACCCTGTGATCTTCATAGTAATCTATATGAGATATTCCTTCAATAATTCCGTATTTAGTATTTATACTTGTCATAGTACACCTCCCGAATATAATTTTTGAAAATTAATATTATTCTACAAAATTATGATTTGTATGTCAACATATAATAAATACTATATACCATATGAGGATATAATACGAGCTTTATATATAAAAAATGCTTATGACATCATAATAATTATTATATTCCTTAGTATATGCTGAATTTTGAGATTGGAACCATATATAGGTCCAAACTCAAAATAAAGTACAGCTATTCTTCAATATGTCTTATTACCTTAAATTTCTCTATAGAATAAGTTTCATTTGCTCTTATACCTGCTTTCTTTAAGGCTATAGATATTTGCTCATCTACAGTATCTACACCTTCTAGGTCTGGAAGTAACAAACCTGTTTTTTTTCCATTTGTAACAATAACCCCATATTCTTTTGGGTTTAACTCATTCTTAGTAGCAGGTTCAGGTTCTGTAAGCACATCTACGGAAAAATCTAAATCAAGGAGCTCATTTTCTTCTACTTCACTAAAACGAGGATCATCAATTCCGGCTTCGATAGCATTTCTTATGATTTCTTCTGCTACAGAACTAGTTGCAGGAAATATCGTTCCGATGCATCCTCTAAGTTCCCCATACTTTTTTAAGGAAACAAAAACACCTCTTTTGGTATTCTTCATTTCATCTATAACATAGTCAGGTAATTTTTCTAGTTGTTTGCCTGTATTTAGGTAAGTTGAAAGACTTTCTCTGGCAAGCCTTACATAAGGATCTTTTTGATTTAGCTTCTTTTTTTGAACAGTTTTTCTTATGTTTTCAAGGCTTTCAAGTATAGAGTTATCTTTTGAAATAACATTAAACTTCATAACACCATAGCCTACTCCGAAGGTTCCTTCATAACTTAAAAGATCTCCTTTGAATTTTTTACCCTCTAACGCTCCAAGCATTATAGATACAGATCGTCTTCCACACTCTCCAGCACTACAAATAGTATCTCTATCCATATTAAAAATACCTGCTGCATCACCCTGTTTCAGAAGTTCAAGAAATTCCTTATCAAACTTTTCTCCTAACGGACTATAGTCATAAGGTCCTTCTTCCTTAAGTCTATGAGATAAATCTCCACTGGCTATAAGAATAGAATTTTCATTCAATGCTTCAACAGCTTTACTTATAATCATTCCAAATTTATAAAGAGTTAAGTCACTAAGAGGAGCGTAGGTAATATGAACAAGGTTATAACTTTTATAATACTTATTTATAAAGTAAAGTGGAACCATTGATCCGTGATCTAAGTTAACTGAGGTATTATATTGGCTTAGGAGACTATTTGTAGCCATGACTACAGGGATATCTTGTTCCATTGAAAGTTCATATATTTTACTTGTCAACATTTTATTAATATTTAATTTCATGTTAACTTCGGGAACTCCAAAACTTTTAAAGCTTCCGTGAATATTATTTTCATAACTTAAACATATAGCATCCTGGAACATAGTACCGTGGGGGGTTATGATTATTATAGTATTTGGCTTTTTTTCTTCTATATCCCTAGCAATTTCATTCAGTGTATTACTAGTGTTTATAATTTTCAATTCTTCTCCTTTTCCTATTTCAGGTATTATTATAGGAGGATGAGGGGTTAAATAAAAACCTTGTATAGACATAAAATCACCTCTAAATTAAATTCATTTCAATTTTTCATATTTTTAGTTTTACCTATTTTCAATATAAAATTAGTTTAGTACAATGTTAGAAAGTATTATTATAATCATATAATAATATAATGCATTCCTAATAATCAAATTTCATTTAAAAATAATAATTATTTGATAGGAAATTGTAAATATAGATACCCACAACTTAAATTTAACTTATGCGTAGGGGTATATTACCAATGCTGAAGTCACATTTAAATATTTTTTATTAGTCTTAGCGAAAATTTGAGAAAAAATCTTAGAATTTTAGATATGTTTGAGCATAGCGAGTTTATCAAAGTTCTTAGATTTTTCTCAAATTTGAGCTTTAGACTAATTAAAAATATTTAACGTGACGAAGCATGGTAATATATCCCGGAGTATAAGTTAAATTTCGGGCATGGCTATCTATATGGCTATCTATATAGAAAGGATCAGCTAGATTATGAAATTTATAGGATATAGAACTATAAAAACAGGAATTGGCGCTTGCGCTGCAATGATTATAGCAAAAAACATAGGTTTACAATATGCTGCAGCTGCAGGGGTTATAACTATTTTAAGTATTCAAGCCACTAAGAAACAATCTTTTAAAATAGCTCTTCAGCGTGTAGGATCGTGTGTTTTAGCGCTATTTATTTCTACTATTATCTTTAGAATATTAGGATATAGCGCAGTAACCTTTGGTATTTTTCTATTTATATTTATTCCTCTCACAGTAAAATTCAATTTTGAACAGGGAATAGTAGTAAGTTCTGTGCTTGTAACCCATATGTTAGTTGAAAAATCT
This sequence comes from Clostridium sp. DJ247, assembly GCF_014231265.1. Classification (NCBI taxonomy): domain Bacteria; kingdom Bacillati; phylum Bacillota; class Clostridia; order Eubacteriales; family Clostridiaceae; genus Clostridium; species Clostridium sp. DJ247. The sequence continues at coordinate 48,527 of NZ_JABAIW010000035.1, forward strand.
ACAAACATATTTTGGCTTGTTAATGAGTTATCACTTATGCTTGTAGGGGTGGGGGTTGCATTATTGCTAAATCTTTACATGCCAAGCATAGAAACACAAATCAAACAAGATCAGATATACATTGAAGAAAAGATGAAAGAAATTTTACTCTATATGGCAGATGCCCTTAGAAATAATTCTGTTTCAATAAAAGAAGAAAAAATGTTTAATGAATTTGAAGAAAGACTAAAGATGGGTAGAGAACATGCCTATAATAACTTAAATAACTATTTCCTATTAGATGCAAGCTACTATGTGAAATACATGGAAATGAGATTACACCAGCTTGAATCTATTAAGAGAATGCGGCAACATTTTAAAAAGTTCTTTATGACTTATGAACATACCATTATGGTGGCTAGTTTTACAGAAAAGGTTGCAAATTCCATATACGAAGAAAATACAGCACAGAGTCTTATTGATGATTTAGATGTACTAAGAGGAGATTTTAAAAAAATGTCCTTGCCAACAACGAGAGAAGAATTTGAGAATAGGGCAATGCTTTTTCAATTTTTAAATGATATAGAGCAAATTTTAATAATTAAACGTGAATTTAAGCAAAGTTTTAAACATTCCTTTGTGTTAAAGCATAAATGATCTAAAATAGTTTTAAGTGTTCACTACTCATTAAAAAATATGCAGTTTATTCTAAGCTTAACCGCATAGAAAAATTGTAATATAAGAAGTAAAAGATAGAAAAGCCTCAAGAGGTTCTGTGAGGCTTTTCTAAAAGATTACCTTTTCAAAGTTCCAAGTGTTACATATACAGCTTTAATTAATTCTGACATAGTTACAGTATCTTTTGGTCTAATTTTACCGTCACTAGTTGTTTCAATAAGTTTAAGTCCACCTGCTAAGGAAACATAACCAGTTTTGTCAGTACTTATTGTACTGCTATCGGAGTATGGTAGATTTAATAGCCCTTTAATTTCAGCAATTCTGTCATAGCCTAATAATTTTACTAAACTTTTAGCAAGTTCTTCTCTTGTAACTAATTCATTTGCTTTAAAATCCTCTTTTTTGTCTTCGATGATTCCATACATTACTGCAAGCTGCACGTATTTATACTCTGTTGAATCCTTAGATGATAAACCACTAGTAAAACCAAGATCATTTAAGCCTTTCAAATAAGGGTTAAAACCTTTAGCGTTAACAAGTATCTTAATAAGCTGAAGTCTTGTAATTCCGGCATCAAGTTTAAAGTCTTTAGTATCAATAATTCCTTGGGAAGCAAGTATTGAAGCTTCTTTTTCTACAGCACTCCCCTTAATTTTGGATTTAAACTCTTCTATATTGTTGTCTATATTTTCCCCGAAAATATTTAGAAGCTTGCCTGTATATGCATCGATGCTGCTCAATGGAGAGTTTTGACCAATTGAATACACAAGTTGTATTTTGGAATTAGACTTATCTGTATTATTTATATCATTAAAAAGTAAGTATGTAAGTTTTGGCTTGTTAGCATCTAAGAATGTCTTCTTTGCTTCATCATTACTTATAGTATTTACAGCTGGAGGTAAATCTAATTTATCTTGCCAAAGGCATGCAAATGAGTTCATATCTCCTGTTTTAGTATCAAAAGTAATATTTATACTCTCATTTTTATAATTATTGTTAAAAGGTATATCATTTACTATTCTTGCAAAACTAAATGTTATATATCTTTTAGCAGGTCCCTCTGCATATATATAGTTTTGATTGCTAAAATCTTTTTGTTCTGTATTTATTTCTTTGATTTTTTCAGGATAGTTTTTAGCTATTGACTGAATAGCTTTATCATAAGCTTGTTCCCAATTTAACTTAGGTTGAAACTTTTCATCCTGCACCTTATCAAAGTTAAATTTATCTATTCTTACAATTTGTTCTGTTAAAGCATTTATAGCAATTCGACCTTCAGGTGGTCCAAAGTTAGTATTTGATCCTTTCTTTGTAAAATCAGCAGACCAGGTTTTTAAGTCTTTTCCTATATAACCATAACCATTTTCGTCATAGTTTATAGAATTAAGTTCATATCCATCTCCAAATAAATCTTTAACTTTATCTTTTAAAACCTGTTCAGCTCTTTCACTGTTTATTGGATTATTAAACCTTTGTACTGGTTTGGCATTTTTAAATATATCTTCTTTTTGCTTATCTGTTATGTTTCTAGTTTTCACATTTTCTATGGATTGTCCATTCCAAGTTAAGGCTTTACCATTTGCTGCATCTATTATAAGTGGGGAAGAAGAGTCAGTCGAGTAAACTAACTTTATTTTATTTTCTTGAGTAATATTAGGTTTGTTTATATAAGAGTTATAGTTCAAGTTTAACTTTGTATTTTTATTAAATATATCATCTGCTTGTTTTTGATCTAATGCCTTATCTGCAGCAGGAGCATTTACAGTGTTATCCCAAGTAATGCCATAAGATGTTACTTTCCCAGTTACACCGTCTACTCCAACGCTTATGTTGTTATTTGTAAATGGGATATCATTTATAGTTCTATTGTACACAAATCTATAATTAGATATGCCATAGTAAGGAATAGAGTCATTATTTTTAACTGGTGTAGTTTCTTTAAATTCTTGTGGATTTATTTTTTTTAGAAAAGCTTCACCTATATCCTTAGCTTGATCCTGAGTAATTGTAGCAATAGCAGGTGAAGATTGTTTAGTGTCAAATTCATGTCGATCTACATTGAGTACCTTTCCAGTAGTTCCATCTACAGATACATGGATGCTGATATGTGTATCATTGCCTTGATTATACCATTGTATATCCCAAACACTTCTTTTTGTTCCATTAAAGTAATTTGAATTAAAGTTTACATTGTTTTGGAACTTCGTGTCGTCAATAGTTGTTTCAAAATAATCTTTCAAAATTTGTTTTGCTGTTTCTTTTGCTTGCTCTTGTGAAACTTTTGCTTTACTCTTCTCAGATGACAAAGCAATAGTGTCTTCAGTTGCTGTTTTTGAAGAGATGGTAAGAGCAGGAGTGTTAGCAGCAACATCTTTATTTGTTTCTTTAGCAAAAACAGGCTTAGATGATATTATAAGGGCAGCAGTTAATACAAGTAATACAGTTCTTTTACTTTTCATACAAAAATCCCCCTAAAAAGTTATTTTTAACAATTAAATTATACACTAACATTAAAAAAATAAATAGTTGTGAGGAAAAGAATAAATCAATTTTTATAGACAAAAATGCTCAAATTTCTTTAATTTTTCTATAAATTATAAGTTAACTAAATTTAAATAGTAAAAGTGTAAATAATGAAAAATGCTATAACGAGATGAAAAATTCGATTTTAATATATAATAGTTTGCAATTGGACAAAATAATATATGTTAAATTAAAAATTATTTATGAATAAGAGGTGTAATAATGACAAGTAACATACTTGAAAAGATATCTGATATTGCTATGGAATCAAGACAAGTTACATGTGATATAATACTTTTAAATTTTACTCTGGTAAATGCTTTTATAGTGGGAGATCATAACAGTGGTCAATGGGTTTTAGTTGATACAGGACTGAAAAATTCAGCAGAGGATATAATTAAGGTTGCTAAAGAACACTTTGGAGAAGATAACCCTCCTCAGGCAATTATTCTTACACATGGACACTTTGACCATGTTGGATCAGTAATTGAGTTATGTAAATATTGGAATACACTAGTATATTCACACGAATTAGAATTACCATATCTTACAGGAAAAGATAACTATCCAGAAGGAGACACTACTGTAGGTGGAGGAATAGTTTCAGAACTATCACCACTATTTCCAAATGAAAGTATTGATTTAGGTAATAGAATAAGAAAGTTACCTAGCGATAAAAGTGTGCCAGGTATGAGTGATTGGAAATGGATACACACACCAGGTCATACGCCAGGGCATATTTCATTATTTAGGCAAAAGGATAGAGTACTTATACCAGGAGATGCTTTTACCACATTAAAGCAAGAATCGATGCTTTCTGTACTTTCCAAGAATAAAGAAGTTAGTGGGCCACCTGCATATTTTACTATGGATTGGAATAAAGCTGAGGAGTCTGTGAAATGTTTGGCTGATTTAGAGCCTTCATTAGTTATTCCAAGCCACGGACTGCCTATACAAGGTAGCGAGTTAAAAATTCACCTAGACTATTTGGCACAAAATTTTAAAGAAGCTGCTGTTCCAGAACATGGCAAATATATATAAGGAATATATAATTAGATAACTGTGCATACTACTTTTAAATTAAACATTTCGCCTCCTAACATTACATTACGAAGAAGCCTACATCCTTTCACGAAAGGATGTAGGCTTAAAGTGTCTTCTATATGAGACAAATTAATTAAACAACCAATAGAGTACTAACTACTCCTTATAGTAATTAACAATGGGATAAATTCACAGGTTTACTAACGGCAAAAATACATACAATAAAGTGAAATTAATTTTATAAAATGGAGGTAATACCATGAGAAAGCTTTCTGAAGGTGAAATTTTATCTTTAACAGAATTACTTAAAATGGAAAATGATGGGTTAAAAGTTGCAAAGGTTGTGCAGAACTTGATAACTGATGAAGGACTAAAAAGACAAGCTGAAACTGGTGTATTAGCAGCAGAAGGAAGAATAAAAGGAATACAACAATTTATTAATGAGAATAAAGTAGTAGGAATAGGGGAGGTACGATAAAATGCCATCACTTTTAGATAATATCATAGGAAATAATGTGAATATAAAGGATGAAGTTATAGCTAGCAATATGCTTGCTTCTGGGAAAAGTGCAGCGAATGCATATCTTAATGCTGCTTTGATAAGTTCTACTCCAGAATTAAGAGCAATATATTCATCTAGTTTAACTCAGATAATAGGAGGACACTCAGCTCTTACAGAGCTTGTTGTTAACCGTGGTTGGGCTAAACCATATGATACACCAGCAGAACAATTATCAGATACTTATAGTAAATCTAAGGATGTAATTGAATCTAAATAGTAGATTTATGCAATATATTTTTTAGTATATACATTTTCAATCTCTATAGTTCTTTCAATGGATAGATATTAAATAATAATGCAAACTAAGTATTATTAAAGAACATATTATAAAGAATAAGGTATTTTTCATTAATCTAATATAATACATATTAATGAAAAATACCTTATTTTATTCAGAAATTTTATCCGATGACTACACCCGCTCTAATACTCCCTTCTTATAGGAAACTCCTCCTCAGAGGAGTACTCACAGAGTAAGCGACCATATCAAAATCACAGATTTTGATATGGTCGCTTAACCGATTCGCACCAAATCATAGATTTGGTGCGAATCGGTTAACTGGGAGTAAAGAGCGGCTACGTCTCTGGATTCGTTCAACTAAGAATCAGGTAGGGGTTAAATGCCAAAATGGCATTTAACGGGCAGTTTGCTCATGGTAATCAGCTATAAGAAACTGCCCCGGAGTCATAAGACAAACCCCATCTGATTCAAGTTTCACTTTATTTAACAATGTTAGACTATTTATTACTAGCAAGAAATTACAGTATTATAAAGATCCCCATAAGGTAAAATCTACAGTATTTTGTCTTAATGTACATCATAGGGGTAAATTGTAAAAATATCATCTTTATATAGCTTAAAACATTAGAATGATTGTTTCAATACTATTTATCATAATATAAAAGTTAGCGTTAAGTATATACTATATTTATATATTATGATAAATGAGTACCTTGATATCTTTGATATACATTATTCATGCCATATTGACCTTGTTGACCTTGCTGACCTTGCTGACCTTGCTGTGCTTGTTGACCTTGTTGACCTTGCTGTGCTTGTTGACCTTGTTGACCTTGTTGACCTTGCTGCGACATTTGGTTTAGCTGATTTTGTGCTTGATTTATAAGTTGATTCATTTGATTGAGTGCATTACCAGATTGTATATGAATACTTGCTTCTTGTAAAGCTGACATTGCTTGTTGAATACAATTTTGTAATTGCTGTTGAGATTGTTGATTTTGTTGTTGTGCTTGGTTTTTAAAATTTTCCATTTGTTGAGAAAGTTGACTTGTAACCTTTTGTGTTTGACTAGTTGCTTGTTGATTCTGTTGAGGCTGTTGAGGCTGTTGGTTCTGTCCCTGTGAACTAAATAACTGAGCGTTTCTAGATAAGGCACCTAATGTTGAGTTTAATTCATTTAAAGTGTGTTTCATTGCGTCTTGTTGATCTTTAAGGATATTTAGTTCTCTTGAGAATTCTGTATCTAACTTAGCCTGTTGTAAACTTTTTAATGTTTCTTTACTTTGTTCATTCATTTTAGTATCCTCCACATAAATTAATGATTTACACAAAATATATGATGTGCTTTTATGGCTGCATTTATACTTGTTTATTTATGTGATATCATATAAAATATCCAATAACGCCAATATTTACATGATGATTTAATACTTAAATGCAATCAATATACCATTTGTTATGCAAGCCAACGTAAAAAACTGCTCTGGTGTTAATATATAAACTACATTTGAATAAAATTAACTTTATTAGCATTATTCAAAAAGTTATGATTAATGTGTTTTTAGTATACAAGCTTTATACTACAATAAGATGAAAAAGTACTATAAAATACAAAAACTAATCTTATGATAAAAGGTTCATAGAAATAATATATTTTTATTATAGAGGTGATATTAATGAATAAACCTAATTTAGATTATTATATAGCTGCACACAAGATAGCCTCTAAGGAATATTCGAAAAGAATTGCTGATGGTAAATCAGGTTATTTACCAAGCTTAGAAGGTAATTTTAAAACCTCAGAAAGTGCTGGAGAGATTAATATTGGTATTGTAGAAATACCTTTAAGAAAGATAGTTGGTACTTACTCTCAGCTTAGAAGTCTTTCTTTTGCTAGTAACTTTATGCCTTTAATGAGAGAAGACTCAGAGTTTGCTGTAAAGTGGGCATATCTTGCTAATCATCATTTAAAAGAAGGTATAACAGATCCAATAAAAGTTTATGAGTATCTAAATTATTATTACGTAATTGAAGGAAATAAGAGGGTTAGTGTTCTTAAATTCTTTAATGCATACTCTATAACGGCAAATGTTATACGAATTATGCCGGAGAAATTTGAGAATGATTTAACTAATAGAATATATTATGAGTTTCTAGATCTTAATAAAAAAACTGGCATTAATTCTATATGGTTTTCTAAAGAAGGACGATTTCAAAAACTTTTAAAATATATAGAAAGCTTTCAAGTAGAAAATAAAAATATAGAAAATAAATATAAATACTTTGAAAATGTTGTATATAATACTTTTCGTGATATTTATTATGGTTTAGGTGGTGGTGAAATTAAGTCTATAACCACAGGGGATGCATTTCTGGAGTATATACAATTATATGGAATACCTGATGAAAATAGCGAAAAAGTCATAAAGGATAATCTGAAAAATTTTTTATTAGAAGTAGAAAGTTTATCTAATAGGGAAGTTACTAATGTTAGAACTAAACCACAAAATACAAGTTCTAGTAATGTAATTTCAACTTTAACGAATTTAATTATGCCGCATAAAAAACTTAAAGCTGTGTTTGTTTATACTAAGACTATAGATACTTCTAATTGGACTTATGCTCATGAAATTGGTAGAAGACATATACAAGAAGTTTTTAAAGATACAATTTCTACTGTTTATATGGAAAATGTACCTGAAGATGATACAGCTTATAACTATTTAATAAAATTGGCTGAAGATAAGTATGACATAATAATAACAACTTCTCCAAGCCATACCACAGCTACATTAAAAGCCGCACTGAAGTATAAGTCTATAAAATTTTTTAATTGTTCTGAAACTCATTTTTATAAACATGTTAGCACTTACTGGGGAAGAATTTTTGAACCAAGTTTTTTAACAGGGATTGTTGCAGGAGCAATGACAAAATCTAATATTTTAGGGTATGTAGCTACTTATCCAGTTCCAGAGGTTATAAGTGCCATTAACTCCTTTGCATTAGGTGCTAGATTAGTGAATCCAAG
>NZ_JABAIW010000036.1:0-56091 GCF_014231265.1 Clostridium sp. DJ247
CTTTAGACTGATTAAAAGTTTTTAACGTGCCGAAGTTTGGCAGCATATTCGGTCGTATAAGTTAAATTTCGGGCGTGGTTATCTATAGCTTATCCCTAATCTATAATTAAGCCATCATAAGCCACTATTATTTGAAATTTACTGTATTTTTTTACTTCTTGTTCTAACAATGCATGTGTTAGATGATGTTTGTGATTAATATGAGTCAAATATACTTTTGTGTTTTTATCTATTGTGCCATTAGCATTAAATACTTCTAGAACTCTTATTACACTTATAAGATCTAAATGACCAAAAGGTTTTTCCTCTTTTCTTCTTTCCCCTGCAAAAGTACATTCTATAATTAATAAATCTATGTGTTTTTCTTTTAAATATTCTATTGTCTCATCTAATGGATATCCTGTATCAACCCCATAGAATAGAGTCCTGCCATCCTCTAAGGTTATTAAATAATTATTAGAATTTTCATTAATTCCAAAACTATAATGAGCACCCTTTAATGGAACAACCTTCATGTTTTCTATTTCATAAACTTTATAATATTCTAATGGTATGAATTCTATGATCTTGTCTTTTATAACAGGTGAGTTAGCAAAATTACTCTCACCCATTCTAAAGGATTTTAATTGTTCCATAACCCATTGATATGCTCTTTGACTTACATATATATTTATTTTGTGATCGTTATCTCCATTTACCATTTCCTTTAACAACAGCTCAGATAAACATAAATGATCACTATGTGTATGTGTTATTAGTATATGCTTAAGTTCAGTCATGTCTATGTTATGTTTCATTGATGCTGCCATTACATCAGGCCCAAAATCAATTTGAACCATTTCATTTATTCTAAACAAACTTCTAAGCTTTAACTCTTTGCCACCAACTTTTCTTGCATTATTGCAAATTTCACAGCCACATAAAGGATTTGGTATACCCTCTGCAGCTCCAGTGCCTAAAAACATTAAATTACTATTTATGATTTTATTCATAATTTCCCCCGAAATAAAAAGATTCTTATTTAAAATATATTGGATTGCTAATTGCTAATACATGCTTATTTATATCATCAAGGATTTCTGCTCTTATCCATTTTCTTTCGTTATTTTCATGGATTTCAATGTTAACTTTATTATTTTTACTGTATTTAACTTCCTTTACTTTTCCACAATTATCAACTAAATTTATTATTATATTTTCTTTAATGGTTGTCCAGTTTATATCAAATAAAATATTATATGGATTATCATTTCCTTCTGACTCAATGGTTTCACCAATATTATATATTTGCATATGTTTTTGAATTTTCATATTAAAACAAGGTCCCTTTGACATAACCACTCTTCCTGCTTTTATTGCTTCCTTAATTGCATCTTCAATATGCTTTGATGTATCTATTAATAACCAATTAAAAGCATTACTTTCTTCAAAATGTTCTTTTTTATGAAAATCTCCGCCATAAACAGCTGTAATTTTTCTTCCTTCATCAAGTCTATTTATCCATAAATTTTTATTTTTTTCCCATTCATTAAACTTATCAGTTACACCATGCCATACTTCTATGAAATCTATTTTGCTAAAATCCACATCTATAAAGCTGTAACTGCCACCAGTACAGGCAGGATCACCAAGCCCTCTTGGGTGAGCAATTCCGATTATTCCATTGTATTTATGAACATAATCTGCAAGATCATTTAAGGATTTAATGGTAAGACTTTCCCATCTATAATATGGAGCTCCAACTACAACTATATGTCCATAAAAAGTTGTATACTCAATACCCTTTATTATGTGAACTCCTGTCTCTTTGGAAATATCATGGGCACTTTCTGCAGCAGCCATGGTGTTATGATCTGTCAAAAACATAGCATCTACAGAGGTTCTTCTTGCAGCATAAGCCATGTCTCTTAAAGTGTCCTTTCCATCCGAATTTAGTGTATGTGTATGTGTATGTACTTTAATCCATTTAAAACTCATTTATTATATTCCTTTCTGAAGATTTCTTTATTTACTCAATATAGGCTTTTAAAAAAATTTTCATATTATCAGTAAACACTCCATGAAAGGATATAACTATTTCCCACTGTCCAGCTTCTATTGGAGCTTTTATAAACCCCTGAGTGCTTTCCTTTTGTGATATAATTATTATTTGTTTTCCCTCATGCCTATGAGCACACCCAATATATTGACTTTTATTATAAAGAGACAGAGTAGCTAAGTTTTTCAACTTTTCCTCTCCTCTTATAAATTTTTCTTTTAATAAATTACTTTCTTCAGATGTAAAGCTGTTGCCATGATTTTCAAAAGCCTGTATTATATCTTCCACTTTGCTTACTATCTTGGGAAAATAATCAAATTCCAACTTTAAAATTTTTTTATCTTCATTAACAATAAACTTCAGGCTTCTGTGGGTTTTTGTCTCACTTTTGTTTATTGTTAGTACTGAATTTAGAATTTCCTTCACATTTTTCACACCTTACCACTTTATTTTTTACTTAAGGTATCTAAAAAAATAACAAGTCAATTTTAACTAGAGAATTTTGCGTAAGACACGGCGGCGGATTCCGTAAATACTTGGACTGTTAACGGGTTCTGTCAACTTAATATTGAGCAAAATTACCCGTTAAATTGACTATTTATTTTCTTGAAGACGCCTAAAACAAGACTACCACTATAAAATATAATGGTAGTCTCACTGTTTAGATTTAAGAAGATGTCCATTTATCTTCCTTCATCATTGAAGAAATATAGGAAAATCCTACAATGGCTGAAAGAAGAAACATCATCACAGACATAGCCGCAGCTCTTTGAAAATTAATGTACACACTAAATTCTTGCTGTAGGGCTACCCCTAGCATTCTTGGAGCATTAGTTCCCATTAAAAAGGGAGTTGTAAACTCTCCAATGTTACCCATAAACACAAAGGTTGAGGTTATTAGTAATGACCTAAAAGAAAGCGGAAATATCATATGAACCAATATTCTTATTTTATTTGCTCCAACATCTCTTGCACTTTCAACTATTGAATTAGGTATATTAGTCAAATCAGAAAGTATCAACATGGTAGCAAAGGGAATATTAAACCACAAATTCACCATAATTATGCCTTGAGCCGTAAACATCAAATTAGGTTTATAATCTATTCCAAATAACATTAAAAATCTATTAATTACTCCTGTATCCTTAAATATTAGTATTAAAGCATATAAAGCAACTATTCTGGGTATAAACTTAGGAATAATATAAATTTTTTCCATCAACCTAGCTAATTTACTTGTACTAAATCTTAAATAAAGCGCAAACAAATATGAAACACCAACGCATAAGATAACCGTCATTATTACAATATATAAAGTATATCTTATATTATTAATTTGACTTTTATCAGTAAATATACCAATATAGTTAGAAAAATCATATTTATTGCTGTTTTCATTATAGAAACTAAGAATTATAGAATTAATAATTGGTATTATGATTACTATTAACATAATAGTGAAAGATGGTAACACAAATAATAGTGCCTTTAGTTTATTATTTTTCTTCATAAAACTCTCCTTAAATAGCTCTATTAAAAACTATTTAAAATTCTATTTTAGAGCAGCAACTTCATCCTGCCAACGCTTATAAACAGCTTTATCCAGAGCACCGATAGTATATGGTCTAAATGTTTTAATTTCTAAACCCGCAAGCATTGTCACAGTTTCTTTTGGAAGCTTTGAACTATCTATTACAGGTATAGCTTTCTGTGATTCTACGAAAATCTTTTGTCCATCAACTGAATCAACAAAGTTTAAGAATTTTGCTGCTGCCTCTTGATTCTTGCTCTTAGATGGAATAACTAGTGCTTGTACACCACCATTTAATGAAGGAGTAATTTGTGTAATTTTTGTTGACTTTGGTAAAGTGCCTTTATCTAATTGATTAAGTGTCATATCAGCCCAAGCTGGTATCATATCTACTTGTCCATTTGCTAGTAAGTCTAGAGTTCCTTGATTCTTTGATGGATACTGAACTTTTCCAGAAGCCTTATACATATATGGGTGTAATTCTTTTAATAAATTAATTCCAGTATTCCATTGTTGTGTCCACTTTTCATCATTTGATAAAATGGCTTCCTCTGGCAAACTATTGTATATTGAAGAAATTACAAATGAAGCACCAGAACCACCTGTTGATGGATCATTATAAGCAAATCTTCCTGGGTTTTTCTTTATCCAATCATATAACTCTTTATCTGTTTTTGGAACATCCTTTATTTTGTCTGAATTATATGCTAATACAACTGTTGTTCCTCTAAATACAAGAGCTTTATCTTGTGCTACAGAGGATTGGAATTTAACATCTTTTAAATTTGGAATTTTATCTTTACTCAAAGAAATTACAGAATCTTTTCCTGCTTCCTTGAATAATCTAGCAATTTCATTATCTGATACTTCTACAACGTCTATATCTGTTTCTTTTTGACCAGCTTTTTCTGAAGCTATTAACTTATCCACAGCAGCTTGTGAACTTGGTCCTGAAGCTATAAATTGAAGGTTAACCTTAACATCAGGGTTTTTAGCACTAAACTCTTTAATAACCTTTTCCCAAGTTACCCTTACGTTGTCTGAACCTCCTGAATAAAAATTAATTGTAGTTGTTTTAGCTGAGGTACTCTTTGTAGAACCTTGACAACCAGTAAGTATTAATGAAACTGACATAACTGCTAGCATTGTAAAAGATAGAATTTTTTTTCTTAACATACTTTTCTCTCCTTTTAAAATTATTTATTATTAAATTTATTTGAAACCTATTTATTAAAAGTGTGATAGCTTTTAAAGCTTACTGAAACTTTTTCCCCCTGTGAAAAATCCTTTGCTTCTTCTCTTGGCAAAAATGCTTTTATTAATCCCTTATTCGTATTAAGACTGATTTCAACAAAATGACCTAATATCATAATGCTTTCAATATTACCAGAATAATCACCATTATTTTCTTTATTAATAATTGTATTTTCTGGTCTGGCAGCAATAATTTTGTTATCTACTTCAACAAAGTTCATGTTTCCAATAAACTCCGCCACAAATTTTGACTTTGGGTTATCATATATTTCTTCAGGAGTTCCAATCTGTTCAAATATACCTTTGTTCATGACAACCATTCTATCTGAAAGAGTCATAGCCTCCTCCTGATCATGAGTTACAACTATAACAGTTATACCCAGCTCTGTTTGTATCTTTTTTAACTCTGCCCTCATTTGAACACGTATTTTTGCGTCTAAAGCTGAAAAAGGTTCATCAAGTAATAATAATGAAGGTTTTAATAATAGTGCTCTTGCAATAGCTACCCTTTGCTGCTGACCACCTGATAACTGTGATGGATATTTTTTTTCTATTCCATCCATCCTAACTAAATTCAAAGCTTCTTTTACTTCTTTTTCAATTTGTTTTTTATCAATTTTTCTTAATTTCAAACCAAAGGCTAAGTTCTCATATATGGTCATATGGGGCCAAAGGTTATAACTTTGAAACACCATTACTGTTGGTCTTTTCTCTGGAGGAAGGTTTACTATATTTACGTCATCTAATATTATTTCACCTGAATCAGGTTCTACAAATCCGCCAATAGATCTTAATATTGTAGTTTTACCACAGCCAGAAGGTCCAACCATTGTCAAAAGCTCACCTTCATATATATCAAGGTTAATTCCTTCAACACCATCTCCATTAGGATATTTTTTTGTTAACTGCTTTAAAGATAACTTGATTTTAGCTTTGCTATTTTTTTTATTCATAAATACCTCTCCAATAAATAATTATTTTATCTTATGACTACCCGCTCTAATTCTTCCATCTGCTTCAAGTTTTACTTTATGTTAAACCCTTTTGATAATCCTTCAGCACCAACAAATTTTCTTAAAAAGACTAAAAGTATTATAGTTGGTATAATTAATATAAAGGCAAATACTGCACCAGCAGTTGCAGGATAATCTATTATTACTGAATACATTATAACTGGTATTGTTTTTATATTAGGTATTCCTACAAGCAGAGTACCTTGAGCTTCTTCTAATGATTCCAAAAATGTGAAAACTGAAGCTGTAATAATTCCTGGCATTGCTAAGGGTAATGTAATATATCTAAAGGCTTGCCAAGGAGTTGCTCCCACATCTCTGGCTGCTTCTTCTTGCTGCCTATGCACACTTTTAAATGCTCCCGCTGGTATCCAAGTCATAAACATTATGGTATTTACAATATGTATTAAAATAACTCCCAACATGGTTCCCATAAGATTTAATTTAAAAAATACAACACCAATCATTACATACAAACCTATTTTAGGAAACGCATTTGATATTAAAAAGGAAAATAAAAATACTCTTCTAAGTGGAAACTCGTATCTTGCAAAGGCATATGCAGCCGGAATACATATGATTATTGATAGCACGGTGGTTATTATTGCAATTATAAATGAGAGTATCATAGACCAAGCTAAGTTATCTTGACTTAATACAAAACTCCACCATTTAAATGAAAATGCCTGTGGAAAAAAGGATGGATATTGATAGTTATCTGCAAATGCTAACATTGCAAGGTTTGTAAGTGGTAAAAAGAAAATTATTATAAAAATTCCGAATAAGCAATAGCTAAAAAAATTTTTCTTTCCAAGTGCATAATACAATCTTTTTATACTATTCATAAAATCACCTCCAGTTATTTATTGTTTGAGATTTCAGATATTAAACTTTTTAAAACATCCACTCTCTTTGTTGTTATAGAACTAACATTTAAATTTATCATTCTCTTCATATCCTGAATATCATCAACTGTCCATACAGAAGATAACATTCTTTTTTCTTTACAAACATTTATAATTTCAGGAGTTACCAGTCTATAATTAACATTTATCCCCATAATGTTTAGTGATTCTAATTCATTAAATAATTCAATTAAATATTCTTTATTATTTAATTGAGTTATGTCTAGCTTAGGTGCACCCAAGTTTATGAAATAATTAGTTCCTCTAAGAGCTTCTTCATTGTCAAGTATGCATTGAAAATCTATTCCAGTAAAAAACACTCTATCTTTTATACCATACTCTAAAATAGTTCTATTAAGTTTTCCCAATAATTTTGCATCTTTAATATCAATATTTAGTAATACCTCTTGCTCTTTTTTTATTATTTCTAGGACTTCATCAACATTAGAATACTTGACCTCTACCTTTGGCTTATCATGACTAATAACTAAATTTCCGCTTTCGTCAATATTTAAATCAATTTCTATTATATGTGCTCCATATTTTATTCCAACTTCAACTGCCTCTATGCTATCCATTGTTGTTCCCATACAACCTGCATGAGCAGTTATATTTATTCTATTTTCACTTATCATAATCTCACCTACAATCTTAATATTTTATAGCTGTCTGACAGTTATAATTTTATATATGCAACGTTAAGCATATTTATAAATTGAGTTAACTTGATGTTAAATATCAGTATATAGGTACGGAACTTTTAAATTTAACTTATACGTAGGGATATATTACCAATGTTGAAGTCACATTTAAATATTTTTTATTAGTCTTAGCGAAAATTTGAGAAAAAATCTTAGAACTTTTGATATGTCTGAGGTACGAGTTTATCAAAGTTCTTTTGTATTATTATGAAACTCCTCTTCCTTTCGTCAGAGGAGTAAGCGATTCGCACAAAATCATAGATTTTGGCTCTCTGCTTAAATTTGAGCTTTAGACTAATTAAAAATATTTAACGTGACGAAACATGGTAATATATCCGGTCGTGTAAATTAAATTTCGGGCATGGTTGTCTATATTAAAATGGCTGTGTTAAAAGTCAAAATACATGCAAGATTTTGACTTTTGACACCACCCCTTTAAATTAATTTTGAAAAATATGAAGCTTATCCTTAGAAAAACATATATATGCTTCTTCTTTCATAAACTCTTCACTCATGTCTACAAATACCACAGAGTTTTTTAATTTAACAGCATGTCTATAAAAGCTGCCATTAAACATTTTTTCAACTACAGTACCTTTAAATTTTGCATCTTCATTCTTTTCACTAGAAAGTTGTGCATCACCAGCCTTAAATACTGCTTTTACTTCAGTATTTTGTCCAACATAATCTGTTATAAAAATATCTCCAATATATACTTTTCCTTCTTTAACATAGCCCTCTAGTATATTTGAGTTTCCTAAAAATTCACCAACAAATAGTGTTTCAGGTTTATTATAAACTTCTTTTGGTACTCCAATTTGTTCTATATTACCTTTATTCATAACAATTATTGTATCTGACATACTCATTGCCTCTTCTTGATCATGAGTTACATATATAGCTGTAAGCTTTAATTTCTTTTGGATATATCTTATTTCATATCTCAATTTTTCTCTTACCTTTGCATCAAGGTTAGATAGTGGCTCATCCATAAGAATTATATTGGGCTCTACTACAAGTGCCCTAGCTAAGGCTATTCTCTGCTGCTGACCACCAGATAACTCTGATGGATATCTTTCCTTAGCAATACTCTTCTCTATTTCTACCATATCAAGCATGTCAAAAACCTTTTTTTCTATTTCTTCTCTAGGAAGTTTTTTAAGCTTAAGTCCATATGCCACATTATCAAAAATAGTCATATGAGGCCAAAGAGCATAATCCTGGAATACCATACCTGTACCTCTTTTTTGTATAGAACAATTGGTTACATCCTTATTATTAAATATTATTCTTCCTTCCGTAGGCTCTATAAATCCAGCTAACACTTTCAGAAGTGTAGTTTTTCCGCAGCCACTTGGCCCTACAATTGATGTCATAGTTCCCTCATTAAGCTTAAAGCATATATTATTAAGAGCATAGAAATTATTATATTTTTTTGAAACTCCTATAACTTCTATCATAACCTCACCTCATTTATTTGAAAAATTTATGCTGCTCCAAAGCCTGCAAGATATTCTGCCTTTAAATACTTTTCCATTAAAAAAAGCATTATTATACCAGGTAGTGCTAATAGAATGGCTACTACAGATGCTATCTGCATCTCATAACCTGCAGCAGTATTATACATAAAAACTGACAAAGTCTGTACAAAGGGTGAACCTATAAGTAAGGTTCCTGTAAATTCGTCTAAAGAGAACAAAAACACAAGTATTGAAGAAGCTAATATACCAGGAGCCGCCATAGGCAATGTTATTCTAAAGAAAGTATTAATTTTACTGTAACCTAAATTATAGGAAGCTAATTCTAAACTTTCTGGTATAGATTTAAATACAGATACCATAATCCATAAACAATATATTAATCCACCAGTTAAGTGTATAAGTACCACTCCTGTCAAAGTTCCTACCAAGTTATATTTATAAAATTTTTCCATAGTATTTACGTATACGGGCATCTGTGGAAATGCTTGTGGTAATAAAAATATAAGCATTAACAATGGCTTTAAAGAAAATTTTTTTCTTGAAAGAATATAAGCAAGAGGAATTACCATTACAAGGCACACCACCGTTGTAATAAGCGCTATTATTATTGATAGCCATAGTGCATTCAATATATTTCCATCACTTATTTTTTGCCAGTAAAATATACTCCATTTCTGAGGCAGTGCAGAAGGCCAGTACCATTCCTTTGCAAAGGACCATATGAATAAGGAAGAAAGAGGTCCAAAGATAAAAAATACTATAATTGTTCTAATACTAATTTTAAAAAGTTGTTTTTTCATCTGCAAGCACCTTCTTTATATAATAATAAGCTGCACCTAGTGAAAATATAAAAGAAAACATTCCAAGAGCATTAGCTGTACCATAATCATTCATATCAGTAATTCTATGATAGAGATCAACCATTATCATTTTAGCTCCTTCTCCATTTCCTAACATTAGTGGTATTGAAAAGGAAGCCATCATTGATGTAAATATTAAAATTCCGCTTACTGCTATTGAAGATTTGCACATTGGAACTAATATATCTTTAATCTGCTTGAAAACACCAGCACCTAAATTTCTTGCAGCATTTATATATGAATCTGAAACTTTTTTAAAAGGCGCCATGACTAAAAGCAGTGCAAAAGCAATATTTTTCCACACTAACGCAATAATAATACCTAAAGATGAAAAGGCAATTGCAGGAGCATTGTTTTCATCTATTATTCTCAAGAATGAAAGAAATGAATTTAAGGTACCATGCGGAGCAAGAAAGGTTCTCATGGCATGGCCTACCACTACAAAAGGGACAAATAACGGAATTTTGAATAAAAATTCTACAAGCCTATCATTTTTTAACCTTATATAGGCTGCAGCTGCGATTGCAATTATCATTGTAATAGCTAATGCAGCTATGGAAATAAATAAAGTATAAAATATATCCTTATAATAAAAATCAATTGCAGTAGAAAAATTTTGAAAACTTAAGCTTCCCTCTGAATTTTTAAAGCTATTAATAAAAACCTTTAAAAAAGGAAGGGTAAACACCCATATTATAAGTAATATAGGTGGTGATACAATAATACCCATTCCTGTCTTTGAAAATATGTTTTTTGCTTGCACTTTAGTTCTGTTCATAAGCAGAAGTAATATCCTTTAAATACTGTGGAAGAGGGAATACTTTTGAATTTTGTTTAATATTTTCTGGTGTTATATCTTTAAATAATTTTTCTTGAGCTTCAGGTGAACATTCTTTTAATACTACAGATGGATCTATTCCTGGATACCAATTAAATTTTTCAACTATTTGTTTTGCTTGTACCTTTGGGGATGCTAGAAATTCCGCATATTTTATAGCCATATCTTTATTAGCAGCTTTACTAGATACTACAATATACATAGGTTGACCTGTCAAACCTGGTTCTAAAAGTGTAACTTTAGTTTTGGGATTTAACCTACCATCAGCCTGCCAGGAATAGAACATATCTATCCATACAGGTCCCATATCTATTTCGCCACGGTTTAACATATCTAGAGTTCCATTATTTCCATTTGTGATAACCACAGGTAAGGACTTTAATTGCTTAATAACACCTGGCCATTCTTTTTCAATTTCTTTATCATAAGGTCCTTTAGATAGTTGTTCATACTTTCCTGTTTTTGCATATATATAAGAGGTTGTAAATCCAACTCCGCTCATACCATTTTTTACACCATTATATCCAAACCTTTTAGGATTTGCTTTTATCCACTTTTCTAAGTCATCAAAATTTTTAGGAACTTCTTTTACTTTTTCTGGATTATATGCAATGGCAACTTGGCTTTGAAATAATGGTATAGCATAGCCATCAATATTAGTACCTAGACTATTTTTAGCATTTTCTCCCACAACATTACTTGCTATATTGGTTTTATCAACATATTTTAAAAGTAAACCTTCCTTCATTAGGCTTTCCATAGCACTTTGATGCACTATAGCAACATCAATATCATATTTTTCAGAGTTAGCATTCTTCTGTGCTTTTAATTTATTAAGTATTTGATTACTTCCTGCATCTCCTGGACCTGTTCCAACTACATTAATTTTTACATTTTTATGTTCTTTGATAAAATTAGGTCCAATATCCTTTTGCTGAAGCTCACTCATATTTGTATCTCCAGCAGTTGCTACGTTTAACTTAATTTCCTGGCTGTTTTCATTTGAAGATGTAGCCTGTCCATTTTTACACCCGGTTAAACTACCAAAAATTGAAGTTACTGTCAAAGCCATTAGAACAAAATTTAATATTTTCTTTTTCATATTAAACCTACCCTTCTCTTAATTTTTTGACTGTCTGACAGTTATAATCTTACATATTTAATGTTAAGCATAGCTATAAATTTAGTTAACTTGAAGTTAAATATAGATACCCATGCCCCAAATTTAACTTATACGACCAGATATATTAGCTACAGATGGATTAATTTAATTACCTTTAGATGGGATCTAATGCCCTGTTCATCAATTTATCTCCTAAACCATACTTACGATATTCTTTTATTATAATTCTATTTAAAGGTTATAATAATATTATCAAATTTATAGGAGGTTTTTATTATGAATAAAGTATTAAGTATTGAGTATTGTACTTCTTGAGGATATCTTCCAAAGGCAGTTGTCCTTGCAGAAAGTTTATTAAAGGAACATAAAAACAATATATCATCACTAACCATAATTCCATCTTCTGGCGGAGTTTTTGAGGTAAAATTAAATGATGAACTTATTTTCTCTAAAAAGAGTTTAAACAGATTCCCTGAAGAAGGCGAAGTTGAAAAATTAGTGAGGGAAAAACTTTAATTTTTCCACATAAAAAGAGCCAGTGGATTAACCTATTGGCTCATTTCATATATTGTAAACTTAGATTCATAATATATTACTATAGATAGTTAACTCTATAAGTTAACTTATATTTCAACCTAGTCGTTAAAACCTTTGATTTTTCTTGCTTTAAGTGGTGCGGATAACAGGATTCGAACCTGCACAAAGTCTCCTTCACTAGAACCTGAATCTAGCGCGTCTGCCAATTCCGCCATATCCGCATATTTAACATAAACTTCCAACAAATATTATACCATATTTTATACAATACACAAATATATGCATGAGTTCTTTGTTAACTTTTACAAAATAAAAATATACAGTATACCTAATATGCTTTAGTATATAACTTTGCAAATATATACTAAATAATAATGACACTGTATATTTCTCATAAACCTTATTTTTTTGTTCCTCTTTTTATTTCCGCGTCTACTGGGTAATAAAAGTCATCTGCTATAACATCTTGACTAATTACCTGTCCGTTTCTAGTAGTGGTCTTTATAACTTTTACTTTATATCCCGTATAAGGAGGTTGAACCTGCTCAGTTTGTCCAACTGGTAAAGTTGGATCATCTATGTATTTTACACCTGGTTGAATTGTTTGATAAACTTGAGATCTTAAATCTGTCACAGTATCTGCTAAAGAATCATTGGAGTATATATTAAACACTACACTACCACCTGCTGTACTACCTTCAATATATAAAGGATAGTCTAGAGTGTTTTTAAATTTATAATCTAGGTTACCCCAATCCACAGTGGCATCCATACCTAAAGGTACGTAATGAGATGGAAGAGTATGATGGGCTCTTACCGTAGCTTTAATATTTGATTTAAGCACTGCATTATATAAAGTTGTTGATACCTGGCATATTCCTCCCCCAAGCCCTGAGTCTATTTGATTACCTATAATAACTGGAGCCGATTGATATCCTCTATCTGCAGTTCTTTCTCCTACCACGTCATTAAAACTAAAAGTGTCTCCTGGCATTAAAACTTTGCCATTTATACTTCTTGTAGACAATACTATATTATTTGCCCTTTCAGGCGAAGATATTGATGCATAATCTGTAGAAAAAGTACCTATTCTTGAATTAACAGAGGATAACTTATCTTGAGTAATCTTGGCACCTACAGTCTCAATGGGAGCTTTTATGGTAATGTCTTGTCCAATAGATCCATTAACATTTGATAGTATTTCTTTATGAAGCGCATCTTTTTGTAGTTTTTTACCATTTTGTTCTGGTGTTATAGCAAAACTTCCTTTAGTTCTCCTTATTTTAGCATCTACAGGATCCTTATTTACATCCTTTTCTATTCCACTAATGAGGTTGTTTATAGGCTCTGGATTATATGAAAACTTTAATTCATACTGTTTCTCACCTGAACCTTTTATCAATTTATACCTCTTAAACAAACTTAAATTTTTACCATAATTAAAAACTTCGTCTATAGTCTCATCAATATTATATTTAGGATTTATCTGTGAATAATCTAAAGTATAGGCTTTACCTGGAGTACTTATATGTATTTTCTTTTTCATTACAGCTGATACTTGATTTTGCTCCAAGATTTTTTTAGCTTCACTCTTAGTTTTTCCCGATAAATCTTCACCCTGTACCTTTACTCCCGGATATATTAAGTTAGACCAAGGTTTTATAGCAATGTATTGATAAGATATAAATCCTACAGCTCCTGCTGTTAAAGCAGCAGCTACTATTATTATTCCTAACGGCAGTTTCTTCTTTGTGCTTCTCTTTCTCCTTGCCAAAGGTTATCACCCCTCTACTTGTACCTACTCATTATACTACAAAACTTAGTTTATTAAAATTAATTTATCCTGTTTATACTAGAATATAAATTAAATACAACGTTTCCTCCTGCTGTATATGCCTGAATATATATAGGGCTTGCTAATGTATTTTTAAATTTAAAATCTATGTTTCCATAATCTACGGTAGCGTCCATACCTCCTTGTACATAATGTACAGGCAGCGTATGATGGGTTATTTCTAATGGTTTTAAACTTGCATCTAATATAGAATTATATAAAGTAGTTGATACTTGGCATATTCCTCCACCAAGTCCTGATTCTAACTTGTTTCCTATGATTACTGGTGCGGACTCATAGCCTTTGTCCTCAGTTCTTTCTCCAACAACATCATTAAAGCTAAAAATATCACCTGGCATTAATATTTTTCCATTTATACTTCTAGTTGCAATTATTATATTGTTTGCTCTTTGCGGAGAGGATATAGAACCAAAACTTGTACTAAATGTTCCTATTCTCCCATTTATACTGCTAAGCATTTCTTTTTTTATCCTAGGTGAAACTACTTTGACAGATGCTTTCAAATTTATATTTCCACTTAATTTAGTATCTATGCTAAATACTAAGTCTTTTCCTAATTTATCTTTATCTAATGTTCTCCCGTTTACTTCTGGAACTATATCAATCACACCAGAACCAATTTCTAAAGTTGCATCTATGTAATTCTTGCTTATATCTTTGCCGATTGTATTGATAAGGTTATCTAATATAGTTTTATCATATGTAACTTTTAATGTATAATTTTTAATCTTTGGATTTTTTATCAAAAAGTATCTGCTGAATAAATTTAGCTGTTTCCCATAAAAATAAGCTGCTTCTATTGTTTCATCTATATTATATTTTAGATTTAATTTTGAATAACTTAAAACATAATTTTTATCTCCAGCAGATATGTTTATCTTCTTTTTTTGTACCTGCTCTGAATATAAGTTTTTAAGTATTGTACTTGCTTCCTGTCTAGTCTTTCCTGATAAATCTATGCCCTCTATAGTAACACCTGGGTATATATAGTTATCCCAGTACTTTAAATCATTGTAGTTATATGTTACAAAACCACAAATAAAACTTCCTACCATAGTTAAAAATATCATTATCATAAAAAAATGATTATTTTTAGAAGCATTCACTTGTATATTCATTTTAATCACCTCTATTAACCTCTATTAACCTTATGCTATTATACTATAAATACTACTAAATTTTACAGAAGCAGTTATTAGTTTTAAATATTTGTTGAAATATACAAATATACAGAATAAAATTAATTTATAATACTGATGATATCTAGTAGTTAGCTACGTTTATTTGTATTTGGCAAACTGATATACATATATTTACCACGAATAAAATACATAATTTTAATATAAAAACATATTTGTAAAATGTTATAATGTATATAAACATTTGTAAGTTATTTTTTTATTCATGGAGGGAAAATTATAGATGTATGAAGTTCCTGCTGTCATAATAAGAATTAAAGTAATTAAGAAGAGCTTCGTTGTTTTTCTTACTTTATTTGTTATCTCATTTAATGCATGTGGCTTTTACATTGCTAATATGATATATAGCGAAGCTTGTAGACAGCAAACTAGTAAGGGTATACCAAATTTACACCAAATATACCGAAACACATTTGATGACAAAAGATTTTCTAAACTTTCAAAAGAAGAGGTGGAAATAACCTCTCTCTTCGGCTATAAGCTTAGTGGAACCTATATACCTAATCCTATTAAAACTAATAATACTGTAGTTATTGTTCATGGTTTTAGAGGAAGTAGGTGGGAATCTATGAAATATGCTGATTTGTACATTGATAAAGGGTTTAATACTCTTATATATGATTCTAGATATAGTGGTGAAAGCGGTGGAAATGATGTAACCTTCGGCTTTTATGAAAAATATGATTTAGATAAATGGATTGATTGGGTATATAACAAAAATAAAGGTGGAATAATAGGGGTACATGGTGAGTCTATGGGCGCTTCTACTCTTTTACTTCATTCTCAACTAAATGAGAAAAGTAAACGAGTAAAGTTTTATGTTGCTGATTGTCCCTACTCAGATTTGAAAGCACTTTTCATATACAGACTTGAAGAAGATTATCATATAAAAAATAAGTTAATTGGTAATATACTAACCTTCTATACAAATATAATAGCAAATATCCGATCAGGTTTTGCTTTCTCTGGAGCTTCACCAATTAATGCAATAAAAGATGTAAGAACTCCTATCATGTTTATTCATGGGGATAGTGATAAGTATATACCTTTTTCTATGAGTGAAGAAATGTACTCACTAAAGAACGGTCCTAAGGACATATATATAGCTCCATATAGTGGACATGCGCAAGCCTATTTGTATAATAAGAAAGTATATAAAGAGAAGCTATATAATTTTATTGATAAATACATAAAATTAAAATGATATTAGGGTTCCAGTGTGGAAACTTATTTAAAAGGGAGGTAAAAAATGAAAGCTGAAATACTATCCGTAGGTACAGAAATATTACTTGGAGATATTGTAAATACTAACGCTCAATATCTAGCAAAAAGACTAGCAGATTTAGGTATCTTTGTATACCATCAATCAGTAGTTGGAGACAACGTAGAGCGATTAAAAACTGAACTTGGTGATTCCTTCAATAGAGCTGACCTTGTTATTACTACTGGAGGTCTTGGCCCTACTCCTGATGACCTTACTAAAGAAACTGGTGCCGAATACTTTGGTAAAAAGATGTTTCTTCATGAGGATTCCTTAAATAAACTTAACTCGCATTTTTTAAAAGACGGTAAGGTAGAACTAAAAGGGAATAATATAAAACAAGCCTACTTTCCTGAAGGTTCTCATATATTGCCAAATAATCATGGTACTGCACCAGGTTGTGCTATTGAAGAGGATGGAAAAGTCCTTATAGTATTACCTGGACCACCTAGAGAGATGAAACCTATGTTTGAAGATTATGTGGTTCCTTTTTTAAGTAAATATAGTAGTGGAATTCTTGAATCTAAGGTCTTAAGAATTTCTGGTATAGGTGAAGGCGTTATGGCTGAGCAGTTATCAGACATTATAAATAATAATGTTAACCCTACTGTTGCTCCTTATGCCAAAGAGTGGGAAGTAACCTTAAGAATTACTGCTAAAGCTAATACTACTGCGGAAGCCTTAGAGCTTATAGTTCCCGTAGAAAGTGAGATACGCAAAAGACTAGGTATACATATATATGGCGAGGGCGAAACATCTCTAGAGGCGGTTTTAGCTGAACTACTTATATCTAAAGATTTCACTATCTCCACTGCTGAATCCTGCACTGGAGGTCTTATAGCCTCAAAACTAGTTAACTATCCAGGGATTTCTTCAACCTTTATGGAAGGTGCTGTGACTTACAGTAATGAAGCTAAAATAAGAAGACTAAATGTAAAAAAAGAAACACTTGAAAAATACGGTGCTGTTAGCGAAGAAACTGCTAGAGAAATGGCTGAAGGAATAGCGAAAACCTCTCAAACAAACGTGGGTATAGCTACCACAGGAATTGCAGGCCCAGGTGGTGGAACACCAGATAAACCAGTAGGACTTGTGTATGTTGGACTATATATAAACGGAGAAACTAAGGTTAAAAAGCTTCAACTCTCAGGTGATAGAGACAGAATACGACGAAGAGTCACTATAACAGCTCTAGATTGGCTTAGAAGAGAATTATTAGATATGAAATAGTATTACAATATATACATGCCCTTAGTAAAAATTTAACTTATACTCCGAGATATACTACCATGTTTTGTCACGTTAAATATTTTTTATTAGTCTAAAGCTCAAATGAGAGAAAAACCTAAGAACTTTGATAAACTCGTACCTCAAACATATCTAAAGTTCTAAGGTTTTTCTCTCATTTTCGCTAAGACTAATAAAAAAATTTTTAAATGTGACTTCAACATTGGTAGTATATCTCTACATATAAGCTAAATTTTCATCATGAACCCTATGCAGTACTTATATTTTATAACTTTCTTAATTGTATACATATGTTATCTGTAATAAGAAATTTTTAAATACTTTTTTAACGAAGCTTCATCAAAACCTATAAAAAGCTGCAGATGAAACTTAACTTATACGTAAGAATATGTTGACAAAACTGAAGCACATTTAAAAACTTTTTTATCAATCTTAGTGAAGTGTTTTAGAAAATCTTAGAGCCTTATATATGTTTGAGCGTAGCGAGTTTATATAAGGTTCTTATAAATTTATAAGGAAACTACTCTTCCTTACATCAGAGTAGTAAGCGATTCGCACAAAATCTCAGATTTTGGCTCTCTGCTTAAACACGAACTTTAGACTGATTAAAAGTTTTTAACGTGACGAAGTTTGGCAACATATTCGGTCGTGTAAGTTAAGTTGACCTGTAGGAACCTTATATTCTAGCTACTCCCATTTCTCTTGCTATTCTTTTCACTTCTACTGCTACGGAATCACATACTCTTTTATCAAAAACACCTGGAATTATGTACTCTTCCTTTAATTCCTCATCTGTTATCAAATTAGCTATACCTGCAGCTGCTGCAAGCTTCATTTCATCATTTATTACTTTAGATCTTACCTCTAATGCTCCTTTAAATATTCCTGGAAACACTAATACGTTATTTATTTGATTTGGAAAGTCTGATCTTCCTGTGGCTATCACTCTTACTCCTGCTTCTTTTGCTAAATCTGGCATTATCTCTGGAGTAGGGTTTGCCATAGCAAAAACTATGCTATCTTTATTCATAGATGATGCCATTTCTTTTGTGAGTACTCCTGCTGCAGAAACACCTATGAAAACATCCTTACCTTTTACTATTTCTTGAAGTAGTCCTTGTTCTTTATTCTTATTTGTAACTTTAGCTATTTCTTGCTGAGCATCATTTAAACTTAAATCGCCTTCTACTAAAGCTCCATTTCTATCACACATAGTAATGTTTTCTGCACCTGCTTTAAGCAAGAGCTTACATATAGCAATACCAGCTGATCCTGCTCCATTTATTAATATCTTTGCATCTTTAATGTTCTTTTTGACTAATCTTAGTGCATTGTAGAGTCCAGCAAGAACTACTATGGCTGTTCCGTGTTGATCATCATGGAAAACAGGAATATCTAATTCTCTTTTTAATGTTTCTTCTATATAAAAACACTCAGGTGCTTTTATATCCTCCAGATTTATTCCTCCGAAGGTAGGTGATATTAGCTTAACAGTTTTAATTATTTCCTCTGGATCTTTACTATCAATACATATAGGGAAAGCATCTATTCCCCCAAATTCTTTAAATAATAAAGCTTTACCTTCCATAACTGGCAGTCCTGCACCTGCACCTATATCTCCAAGACCAAGTACAGCAGTACCATTAGTAACCACTGCTACTGTATTTCCTTTTATAGTATAGTCATATATAGCATTTTTATCTTCTGCTATCTTTAAGCATGGTTCAGCTACACCTGGTGTATAAGCTATTGATAAATCATGTCTAGTATTTAGGCTTATTTTACTTTTCACCTCTAATTTACCTCTATTATCTTTGTGTACCTTCAAAGCTTCTTCTTTAATGTTCATACTAAGTTTCCTCCCCCTATTTATGTATAAGTATTATTAATTAACTACTAAAATTAAATTTTTATCCACATTTGTACTCAAATTCTATTAACATATTAACAGTAAAACAGCTTTATTTGTGTGTATTATCCTGCAGTCCACTAAAATATTCACAATTAGGTGCCACTGGGCACTGTTCACAATTAGGTTTTCTAGCCTTACATATTTGTCTTCCATGCCATATTAAATAATGATGGGTATCACTCCACTTATCTCTAGCAATATTTTTCATAAGTTCATTTTCCACTTTCTCTGGTGTATTTCCTTTAGCAATACCTAATCTATTTGATACTCTAAATACATGAGTATCAACTGCTATAGCCGGTACTCCAAAAGCATTGGAAAGTACTACATTAGCAGTCTTTCTTCCTACTCCTGGAAGCTTAATAAGCTCCTCCATTGTATTGGGCACCTTTCCTTCATGATTTATTAGTATTTCCTTAGTTGCTCCTAATATATTTTTACTTTTATTTTTGTAAAAGCCACAACTCCTAATTTTCTCTCCTAATTCTTCTTCAGTAAGAGTTATCATCTTCTCTGGAGTATTATATTCCTTATATAACTCTTCAGTAACCTGATTTACCCTTACATCTGTGCATTGAGCTGATAATATAGTTGATACTAGTAATTCATAAGGTGATCTGAAATTAAGAGCACATTTTGCATCAGGATATGTATGGCTTAAGGTTTCAACTATCTTTTCTGTATCTTTCTTTTTCATTCTCATCACCATTCTATATAAATGTTAATTAAGTACTATCTCCACATCTCAATATAGGCATTGGCGGTGAAAATTTAACTTATACGTAGGGATATATTACCAATGTTGAAGTCACATTTAAATATTTTTCTATTAGTCTTAGCTCAAATTTGAGAAAAATCTTAGAACTTTAGATTGTTTGAGCATAGCGAGTTTATCAAAGTTCTTTTATATTATTATGAAACTCCTCTTCCTTTCGTCAGAGGAGTAAGCGATTCGCACAAAATCATAGATTTTGGCTCTCTGCTTAAATTTGAGCTTTAGACTAATTAAAAATATTTAACGTGACGAAACATGGTAATATATCTCGGAGTATAAGTTAAATTTTCACCTATGTACTCTATACAAATATGTTGCACTTTTAACAAAAAATAATACCCTTCTAGTAAAGATGGGTACCATATATTACTTGTAAAATCCTCTATATTCTTCTGGCATAAGTTCCGCAATTTTTTTCATCATAAAATTTAAGGCTTTTTCTTCATACTCATGCCTATCTTCACCAACACTCTTTTTAGGAATATCTATTCTTTTCCCAATATTTAGAGTTACTTTAGCATGATGAAACCTTTCTGATCCCATATCCGCGTTATTGATTGGCATTAGCTTTTCACTACCGTATATAGCCAAAGGAACAACTGAAGCTTTAGTTAACTTTTGTATCAAAATTACTCCCTTTCTAGCTTCAATCATGCTTCCAGTCCTACTTCTTGTTCCCTCTGGAAATATTAATATATTATTACCCTCCTTTGAGGTTTTCACAATTCTTGATATAGCATCTTTATCTGCTGTATTAGGCCTTATTGAAATGGTCTTTGTTATATTCATTCCTATATTTGTCCAAGGGTTATCTGATAGTTTAACTCCAGCAACAAAAATTATATCTTGATCTTTTAAAGCTTTATTGATTACTAATGCATCTGAATTACTTAAATGATTGCAAATAAACAATATAGGCTTTTCAACTTCCTTTAAGTTCTCAATTCCTTTAACTTCTATATCAGCATATTTTCTTAAATATCTATTTACTATTGCTCTACATATGGATTCTACTAATCCTTTTGGAAGAGTATTCATAACTTTTACCACTGCAGAAGAAATCATCTAAACGTCCACCTTTCATCAATACAATAAGTAATATATTTATCAATATATTACTAATATAAATTATAGTTTGAAAATCTTTAAAAGTCTATCATAATAATTCTTTACATAAGATGACTTAATTTCCCCTAAATTTATACATTTATTTTGGCTCATTATATTTATTAAGGCATTTCTCTGCAGTACATTCTTTCCTCTCCAGCCACAAGATGTTTGAGCATACTTCTCTTTAAAAGTTTTTTTATCAATATTAGCTAGTTCTTCAAGCTCAACATTCTCCATAAAGCTAAAAGGCTTAAATTGTTCTAATTTAGAAAGCTGCACCTGAGCATTATAGGGGCAAACTCTCTGACAAGTATCACATCCAAACATCCTGCCGCTAAGTTTACTAAACCAATGATCTTCTATATCCTTTTTTTGTGTTATATAAGAAAGACATATATTAGGGTTGTTTCCACCTTTTATAGATCCTGTAGGGCAAGCTTTTTCACATAGATTACATTCCCCGCATTTATTTTTAACAGGCTCATCAATTTCTACTTTAATATTAGTTATTATTTCTCCTAGAAATACGTAGGAACCATATTTTTCAGTTATGATCATATTATTTTTTCCTAAGAAGCCTACTCCTGCTTGCACTGCAATATATCTTTCTGGTAAAGAGTTACTATCTACAAAATAGATGGCCTCTCCACCTAAACTTTCTATATAAGCACATATTTTTTTGAGATACTCCGAAACTACTAAATGATAATCTCTACCACAGGTATACTTGGAAAAACCAATGTGATCTAAAAAATTATTATTAAATAAATAAGGGAAAGCAATAGATATTATTGTTTTCCCATCTTTCATATATAAAAAAGGATTTATTCTTTTTTCTATTTCTTGCTCTTCAAACTCATTTACTAATTCTTTTGTTTTTCTATGCTCAAAATAATCTTTTAATTCTGTAAAAATTCTACACTTTGTAAAGCCAACAGTATCCAATCCGAGACTTTTACAATATTTTAATATACTAGATTTATAGTTCAATTAACTCACCTACTAATCTCATCTTACAATAAAGCTTAAATTATGGGGGGATCTTAATATATTATATAACCATATCATTATATATCTTTCGCTTCTGCCCGTTATAGTCCTTTATTTCTATTACGGAACAATAGGCTTTGGGTATAACTTTAGCTGGTATACCTACTGCTGTACTATCTGCAGGTATATTCTTTAATACTACTGAATTAGCACCTATTTTAACTCTGTCACCAATTGTTATAGGTCCTAATACTTTTGCTCCAGCTCCTATTGTAACATTATTTCCTATAGTTGGATGCCTTTTCCCCTTATCTTTACCAGTACCACCTAGAGTTACTCCATGATACAAAGTCACATTATCGCCTATTTCAGCGGTTTCTCCAATTACAACACCCATACCATGATCAATAAACAGCCCTTTACCTATTGTTGCTCC
Source organism: Clostridium sp. DJ247 (assembly GCF_014231265.1). Taxonomy (NCBI): domain Bacteria; kingdom Bacillati; phylum Bacillota; class Clostridia; order Eubacteriales; family Clostridiaceae; genus Clostridium; species Clostridium sp. DJ247. Next base: position 23,068 of record NZ_JABAIW010000036.1, read on the forward strand.
TGGGTGTATTTCTATACCTGTAAAAAATCTAGAAGTTTGTGATATTAATCTAGCTAAAAAGAAAAACTTTTTCTTGTATAGAGCATTAGCAATTCTATAGTGTATAACTGCGTGTATAAAAGGATATAACAAAACTACCTCTAAAGCATTTCTAGCAGCCGGATCGTTGTTCATAGCATTCTTTATATCATACTTAAGCAAACTAAATGGATTCATATTGTTCCCCCTCCGTAAACTAAATAGCCCCTTAACTGTTGTAAATACAAGTTATAGATCTATTATAAGACCTACAGCAATAAGATAAATACTATTCATAAAGCCCCATGGATAAATATTTTTCTCCTCCATCTGGTGCTACAGTAACTACTCTTTTTCCTTTTCCTAATTCTTTAGCAACTTTTATAGCCGCTGCTATATTAGCACCTGAAGAAATACCTATTAATATACCCTCTTCTTTACCCACACGTCTTGCAAACTCAAAGGCTTCTTCATCTGTTATAGTTAAAACTTTATCTACTACTTCTTTTTTGTAAATATCCGGAATAAAACCTGCACCTATTCCTTGAATCTTATGTGGAGCCGGTTGTCCACCAGATATAACAGGTGATTTTGCTGGTTCAACAGCTATAACTTTTATATCCTTATTATGCTTCTTTAGATTTTCTCCAACTCCAGTTATAGTACCACCAGTACCTACACCAGCTACAAAAGCATCTAAATCACTTAAATCTTTTAGTATTTCTTCTGCTGTGGTATCATAGTGCTTAGTTGGATTTGCTATATTCACAAACTGCTGTGGTATAAAGTATCCTTCTTTTCCTGATGCTATTTCTACTGCCTTTTCAATTGCACCTTTCATTCCTTTAGCACCCTCAGTAAGAACAAGTTCTGCACCATACGCTTTCATTAAATTTCTTCTCTCCACACTCATTGTTTCTGGCATAACAATTATTACTTTATATCCTTTTAATTTCCCTATCATAGCAAGAGCGATTCCTGTATTACCGCTTGTAGGCTCTACTATAGTATCTCCTGGCTTAATAACTCCTTCTCTCTCAGCTTTTTCTATCATACCAAGAGCCGCTCTATCCTTTATACTTCCACCTGGATTAAACTTTTCAAGCTTTACATATACCTCTGCTGAATCTTCATCTACAATATTACTTAATTTAAATAAGGGTGTTCCCCCTATCATGTCTATAGCATTATAAAATATCATGTTTGTATTCCTCCCTAAATCTTATAAATTATTAAAAATTTTATACTTAACAAAATGTTCTGTAATTTGTGGTTAATACATTAAATTAATTACATATAATCATTAATAATCTTAAAGTTGATCTACATATTTTTTTATTTAAAACAAAAAACCCCATCTCCAAATATAGAGACGAAGTTGACTTCGCGGTTCCACTCTAATTAGATCCTTATGCCTAAAGACCTCTCCTCACCATCAAGCACATAGTAATGCTCTATCACTATAACGGGTGAACCCGATGTAGCCTACTTAATTCTTCGGTACATAACTCCAAAGGGCACTTCACTAAAAATTCATTTAGAAACCTTCCAGCAAATGGCTTCCTCTCTAAAAAACTTCATTAAAGCTACTTTCCTTTTTCAAAGTATTTCCGAGTGTTTTAATACGAATTATATGATTTTATTATACAACTATTTTAAAATTTGTCAATATATTTTCAGTATAAATAAAACGACTTTATTTTCCAAATAAGTCGTTTTATTATAATTATTTATCCGATGACTACCCGCTCTAATACTCCCACCTTCTCCAAAGTGGCAGTAAAGAGCGGCTACGTCCCTGGATTCGTTCAACTAAGAATCAGCTAGGATCAAAACCCCATCTGATTCAAGTTTCACTTTATCTGCAAAACCTATGTTTACCAATGATTTTTATTAATGGCCTAGACCATATCCATCCGCTAGTTGCAGTTGATGGATTAAAGTAATATACAGCTCCTCCTGAAGGATCCCATCCGTTCATTGCATCTCTAGCAGCCCTTATAGAACTTTGTTGCATTTGAGCGTGTACTTGCCCATCTACTATGGCAGTAAATGCTCCAGGTTGATATACTACCCCAGCTATAGTCTTAGGAAATCTAGGATCTCTTGTTCTATTTAATATTACTGCTCCAACTGCCACTTGACCTGCATAAGGTTCTCCTCTTGCTTCACCGTTTATAAGTCTTGCAAGTAACATTATATCCTGATTATTACTAGTATATTTTCTTCTTGAAGCTGTTGCAGCAGAATACTGACCTGCGTTAATACCTAAGGCAGTAAGAGTTGAGTTTCCCGCTACTCCATCCACTTTTAATCTATTCTTGCTTTGAAACCTTCTTACTGCAGTAAAGGTTCTGTATCCATATACTCCATCTAGACTGCCTTTGTAATACCCCCAAGCTCTAAGTCTTCTTTGTATTTCTACAACTATATTGCCTCTTGACCCATAATAATAGGATATTGTTTTTACCGCATCACTGTAAGGAGATACAAACACAGCAGTAGTGACATATGTAAACATAATAATAAGTACATATACTATTTGTATTTTAAACTTAAGAATTCTCCTCACCATATCACTCCCTTTATTAGCATTTTATTTTAACTCTTCACATATCAATAGTGTATACACAAAACTAATAAAAATACGTTGAAATTCGACAAAAATAAAAAACGCAGACCAAATTAATCTGCGTTTTTTTATATAGGTACGGAACTTTTAAATTTAATTTATTCCACCTAGCATATTACTAGATTATTCCACTGATAAATAGTTTAAGCAAGTCTAAGCCTCAAATTAGTAGAAAAGCTAAGTACTTTGATAAACTCGCTTACGCTCAAACAGTATCAAAGTACTAAGCTTTTCTACTAATTTGAGGCCAAGACTTGCTAATAAACTATTTAAATGTGGCACAATCTAGTAATATGCTATGCTACATAAATTAAATCTAAAAGTTCTAGATCTATATCTATAGAGTTCTTGCAGGTCAACTTAACTTATACGTAGAATATGTTGCCAAAACTGAAAGCACATTTAAAAACTTTTTTATCAGTCTTAGTGAAGTGTTTTTGAAAATCTTAGGAGCTTTGATATGTTTGAGGTACGAGTTTATCAAAGCTTCTTAGATTTTCATAAACACGAACTTTAGACTAATTAAAAGTTTTTAACGTGCTGAAGTTTGGCAACATATTCCGAAGTATAAGTTAAGTTTCAAGTCTAGAACCATATATAAGTTTTAAGATTTGACTGTGGAAAACTATACGAAGTTTGCTCCTATAGCTAGAACTGTTAATACTATAATTAATAAAACTGTAAATTCTGCTATGAAGTTTTGTAATGTAGTGTTAACGTGTTTTCCCATAACTTCTTCATCATTTACAAGCTTTATCATAAATATTAACACCACAGGACATAATACACCAGCTAACTGCTGTGTGAATAAAATAATATTAATTAACGAAATATTAGGTATAAGTATAATAATAGCGCTTACTGATATCATTAATAAAAATAATCCAAAAAAAACAGGTGCTTCTTTTATTTTATTATCCAAACCACTCTCGAAACCAAAAGCTTCACATACTGCATAAGCTGTACATAGAGGTATGATGAAGCAGGCTAGAAAGGATGCTCCAAAAATACCTACAGCGAATAGTATAAATGAATAATTTCCAGCAAGAGGTCTTAGTGCAGAAGCTGCATCCTGTGCCGTATCTATACCTATTCCTGCTTTATATAGTGTCTCCACTGTACAAACAGTTATAAATAATGCAGTTAATATACCCCAGAAAGTACCTATATAAACATCTAATTTTTCATATTTATAGTCTTTAACTGATATTCCTTTATCTACAACTGAAGATTGTAAATAAAATTGCATGTAAGGAGTTATAGTTGTTCCTACCATACCTATAAGCATGACAAAATATCCTTTGTCAAACTTTGCATTAGGTCTTATTATACTAGTGGCCACATGACTCCAATCAGGTTTTACAAGAAACGCAGTAACTACATATCCGAAAAAAGTTATTGTTAAAAACAAAAATATTTTTTCTGCTTTAGAGTAATCTCCCTTAGTCAGGAGAAACCAAATAAGTATTGTCAATATGGGAATGGAAATGTATTTACTTATATGGAATAACTCTAAGCTAGCAGCTATACCTGCAAACTCTCCTATACACACGCCAAGATTAGCCACTAGTAATACCAGCATGGCAAAAAAGGCCCATTTAACGCCAAATCTTTCTCTTACTAAATCTGATAGACCTTTACCTGTTACAACAGCCATTCTTGCATTCATTTCCTGAACTACAGCTAAGCCTATTGCTATAGCAAACATCCCCCACAACATGGAATATCCATAGTGTGCACCAACTACTGAGTATGTGGTTACCCCACCAGCATCATTTCCTGCATTGGCAGTAATAAGTCCTGAACCTATTATACTTAATACTATTAAAAATCTATTTTTATTTTTCATATTAGATCGCCTTCTTCCTAACTAACCTTTTTAAATCTCTTTCTCCATGCTGGAACTAATATATCTCCAACTATATCACTCATAATTACAACACCACATAATTTTTCATATTCATCTACTACGGGTAGGGAAAGAAGGTCATATTTAACACATAGTTCTATAGCTTCCTCAATATTTTCTCTATCATTTATATTTACTAAATCACTAATCATTATCTCTTTTAATTTATCTTTAGCTTTTGACATTATAAGACTTTTAAGTGATACTACACCTTGAAGTCTTTCTTGTTCGTCAACAATATATATATAATGAGATACTTCATCCTCTGGATTGGTTTCTCTTAAAAGTTCCATGGTTTCTTGTACTGTTATATTTATATTAAAAGCTATGAAGTCCTTGTTCATTATACTTCCAACAGTTTCCTCTTCATATTCCATAAGGGTCCTTACCTCATCAGCATCCTCTTTTTCCATATTAAGAAGTATTTTTTCTGCAGTTTCTTTATCTACTTCATCTAATATGTCTGCAATTTCGTCATTAGGCATGCTATCTAAAACTTCATCTCTTTTTGACTGACTTAAGTTTTCTAAAATGTCTGCTTGTATATCAGGCTCTATTTCTTCTAAAATATCTGCAGCCAAATTTTGATCTAAGCTTTCAAATACCCTTTTTCTATAGTTTATATCCATATCTTCAAGTATATCCGCTAAGTCTGCTGGATGAAGTTTTGACAATTTCTTGTAAGGAACTGACAATTTGAGATTGTTATTTACCATTTCTAGAGATTCAACATTGTCCCATACTATAAGACTGTCAGAAGGTCTCTTATTAAATAACTTATAGCATTGCTTTACTGTAGCTTCTATACCTAATCTTCTACCTAATGCAAGTACGCCTGTATCTACAGCAACCACTCTATATTCTCCTGCTATTTCAGCCATTCTTAGATCATTAACTCTTACTAATTTTTTTCCATTTATATCTACAATCTGTCTATCTAGTAAATGTTTTGATAAGAGATAAGAATATTCTTGAAGCATTATTTCTCTCACACCTTCTCCTATTATGATGACTTTGTCATCATCTTCATAGAAAGCTATGTGTTTAAATTCACAATTAATGATTTCACCATCTGTTTTTATCTTATATCCTATAGCTCTTGGCATACCATTATCCGTAACTACATAAATATCCTGAAGTTTTCCTATAGGTTCGTTAAATTGATCATAAATTTTCTTGTACAAAACCTTGCTCAAAAAGAAACCTGATAACTTTTTCATAAATATTCCTCCCATCATTTATAGAGGAATACTTACGAATTACAACTTAATTATCTAAAAATCTTTTACATGATACATATATTATTAAGCTTAGTTGTTAGATTAGCGTAAATATTCCTCTATATAATTTAGTATTAAATTTTAACCGACCACTACTAGGGCCACCTTCCATGTGTTAACACCACCTAATGTAAAAGTTATTATATTAAAAAGAAATAAAAAGAAGCCTTTTAAACAAAAAGACTCCCAATGCAAACTAAAACTTTTATAGTCTGAGTTTTAGCACTATATAGCTTTAGACATTTACAGTCCAGCTACATTAAGTAAAACCTTGATTCGGTAATACCTGTTGACCCATTGGCATCTCTCGATGTTTCCGGGCAGTAGCGTATATCTATATAGGAGCCTCACCTAACATAAGTATTAAATTAACTTTTCTATTTTCAACTTTCTTCTACACTATTAATTATAGTACAATTTTATCAAAATGCAACTATAAATAGTGAATCTATTTAAATTTCTTTATTATGCTGTTTTATTTTCAGATTATTTAATATTACTAACACACACTCACAATTACACCAGTTTTTTATATACTTCAGGTGACAATTTTACATATATTAACATAATGAATCCTTCTTAATATATAATATGCTGAAGTTAGTTTTTTGTACATAGACTATAAATTTAATACACACTAAATTTCTTTATTCATATTTTTAATCTGTTATGTTAATATTAAGGTTATGTTTAAATAAAATTAGCATTAGAAACTCAATGTATAGAATGGAGGATGTAGATTGATTTTAAATAATAAATTTTTACCAGTAAATAAAGAAGATTTAAGAGCCCGAAATATATCTGAACTAGATTTTATAGTAATAACTGGTGATGCTTATGTGGATCATCCTTCTTTTGGTACTGCTATAATATCCAGAGTTTTAGAAAATGAAGGTTTTACTGTAGGAATAATAGCTCAACCTGATTGGCATAACGTAGAAGACTTTAGAAAGCTTGGTAAACCTAAGTTAGGTTTTTTAATAAACTCTGGTAATATCGATTCAATGGTTAATCACTATACAGCTTCAAAAAAGAGAAGACACGATGACTTATACTCTCCTAATGGCAAATCAGGTTACCGACCTGATAGAGCTGTTATTGTTTATTCTAATAAAGCAAGAGAAGCTTATAAGGACGTACCTATAATAATCGGAGGAATCGAGGCCAGCTTAAGAAGATTTGCTCACTATGATTATTGGGATAATAAAGTAAGAAGGAGTATATTATTAGATTCTAAGGCAGACTTACTGCTATATGGTATGGGAGAGAAAACTGTTATACAGGTAGCTAACCTTCTTAAATACGGCATGAGCATCTATAAAGTTACTGATGTGCGTGGAACAGTGTATCCTGCAAAAGAAATATTAGGTTTAACTAATTTTGTAGAAGTACCTACCTTTGAAGAAGTATCCACAAATAAAAAGGCTTATGCGGAAAGTTACAAGCTCGAATACTATGAACAAGATGCTATGAGAGGAAAAATATTAGTACAAAAACATGGCGATAAATACATTGTTCAAAATCCTCCTCAATTTTCATTGACAGAAGAAGAAATGGATATGGTGTATAATCTCCCTTATACAAGAACTTATCACCCCATGTATGAAGCACAAGGAGGAATACCCGCAATAAAAGAAGTTAGTTTCTCAATAACCAGTCATAGAGGTTGCTTTGGTGGTTGTTCATTTTGTGCACTTACTTTTCACCAAGGAAGAACTATTCAAAATAGAAGCCAACAATCTATTGTAGATGAAGCTAAGCTTCTAACTACACTGAAAGATTTCAAGGGATATATACATGATATAGGCGGTCCTACTGCAAACTTTAGACATAAAGCATGTAAACAACAAGAAGCTGCTGGTGTATGTAAGAACAGACAGTGTATGTCTCCTACTCCATGTAAAAATCTTATTGTTGATCATAAAGAATACTTAAGTTTATTAAGACAAGTGCGAAAGCTTCCTGGCATTAAAAAAGTTTTTATACGTTCTGGCATAAGATATGACTATCTTACCTATGATAAAAATACTGATTTTTTTGAAGAACTTTGCAAGCATCATATAAGCGGACAATTGAAGGTTGCTCCAGAGCATGTAAGTGACAAAGTTTTAAAACAAATGGGAAAACCTAAGAGAGAAATATATGATAGATTTAGAAAAAAATATTTTGACATAAATAAAAAGCTAAATCAAAATCAATACTTGGTACCTTACCTTATGTCAAGTCATCCTGGTAGTGATTTAGATGCTTCTATTGAACTGGCACAGTATATTAAAGAGATGGGATATACACCTGAGCAAGTACAGGACTTTTATCCTACACCTGGAAGCCTTTCCACTACTATGTACTATGCAGGCATAAACCCTTTAACAGGTGAAAATGTCTATGTACCAAAGGAACAAAAAGAAAAAAATATGCAAAGAGCTTTAATGCAGTTTAGTATTCCTGAGAATTATAATCTTGTTAAAGAGGCTCTTATGAAAGCTGGCAGAGAAGACTTAATCGGAAATGGCCAAAAATGCTTAATACCTAGTACTGCACCTAGACCATCACGAAATAGAAAACCAGGTACTAGAAAGCCCAAGAAATAGTGGTGCACAGCCGAAACTTAAATTATACTCCGGCATATGTTAACAAACTTCAGCACGTTAAAAACTTTTAATCAGTCTAAAGTTCGTATTTTAGAAAACCTAAGAACCTTCGATAAACTCGCTGCGCTCAAGCAATCGAAGGTTCTAAGATTTTCTAAAATACTTCACTAAGACTGATAAAAAAGTTTTTAAATGTGCTTTCAGTTTTGTTAACATATCCCTACGTATAATTTAAGTTTCTAACTTGTAACCATATATAGCTTATTTTCTATTACTAGTAATTTTATACTTAGTTTTATTTACTATACAAATTTTTACAAAATCAACAATAAAATGCGAAACATAGAGATTTTTAATTTTATAAAGTAGTATCATCAAGTATAAATGCAGGTTTAGGTTCAATAATCCCTTCGGGGTTAACCAATTGATGAAACCTTTTGCAAACACCACATAAAAGCTTTCTCCATAGCATTTTTTTATTATCTTTAAGTCTATAATTTGCATCTTTTTAATTTCACAAATATTATTATACTGACTTTTATAAAAAGATTTAACACTTATTTTCAAGCTATTGCTTATTGATTTTTCGAGGCGGTAAATTTAAGTATAGTAATCTTGACTTGTGCACTAAATTGAGAAATTCTAACTTGGATTATCATCCAAGAATTCTAGGAGATGTCATAGGGCATTTCCGCGATAAACATTTGTACAAATAATCAAATTTACATATTCTTGCGCACAAAACGATCTGGATATAGATTCAATATTTCGAAATTTGGACTTATCTGCCTAATATTTTCCTTTTTTAGTACACAAGTCTAGTCTTTTAGTTTCTTTTTCAACTTCTTTATTAAAATCCTTACATTTTTCTAAAAACTCTTTATATTCTTCATCTCTGGCAGTATTAAAAAAATCTATAATATATTTTTCACTTTTGTCTTGTATAAAATTTATAGTTTTACAAAATAGAACCAAAGCGAATCAAATATAAAATTCCAACATTTCTTATAATTTTTGTGATGTCATAATACGGTGAATGCTTTTACATTTTTTTATTTTAATTGCCTTGGATTATCTAATCATGTTTTTGCTTGGACTTTACAAAGGATTGGCTTAAATATTACTTACGATTCTGTTTGCAGAATATCCACGGTTTTAAGGATTTCTGCAAATAGATTATTCGGAAGTTATTTTTCAACGATCCCTAAAAATACAGCACAAACAATTAATAAACTAAAAAGCGAAAAATAATGCGGAAATATTTCGGAATATAATTCCATTTATGGTATTGAAGCCCCCCGTTTTTTGTTATAAAATGACGAGGTGCATGTACCGGTACAAGCTAATTTTTTAAAATATTATACGAGAGGTGTTATGAAATGAAAGGATTTAGAATTTTAATAATAGCAATGCTATTACTATCTTTCTCTAGTCAGTCAGTGTTTGCGGCAAATCAAATAAAAGTTGGAGCTTCAGTTGAATCCGCATACCAGTCACAGGGTAATTGTGCCCATGGTGATAGAGTCACGAATGTATATGTAGACAATTTTATTAATGAAATTACATATGATCCGTTGTTTGGTGACCCAGTGGCAACTAAACTTTTTAAGTGGCAGGATAATGATGCGTGGGAAGAGGATTTACTACATTCTGGGATGTATGGTATTTCATACGATAATGTTGATGATGTTGATTTTATGGTATTTTCAGGTCATGGATACAGTCAAGGGTTACATGGTGTACCATACAATTCTTGTCATTATTATACTCTAAATAGTAGCAGTAATTTTCATCCGTCAGGTGATGAGGGTGAACGTGATGGACAGGCTAATGCAGATTCCTACGAAATATGGTGGGGATATGATTCCGACGGTGTAAACCCAATAACAAAATGGGTTACAACTTACAGCTGTAACTTTTTAAATACCTCGGGTAGTTATTGGTCTAGCATAATGCAAGGCGTTCATTTGGTTATGGGATTTGGTAGTGTTATGTATATTATTGGAGATGAAGGGAAAATGTATGGTAAAAAGTTAAGAGAGGGAGCAGAGATAAAAACGGCATTCTTTGACTCTGCAATGCAATATCAGCCACAAAATAGTACACCTACAGTAGTTAGGGTTCTAGGTGCAGCAATAAGTGAACATGATAAAATAACTCAATATAGTACTAAACCTTCTGCAATAGAAGGAAGCGACACATATTATTATTGGACTATTACAGTTCAACCAAACTAATTTTTAATATAATATGAGAGGAGTTCCAAGATGGTAAAAAATAGAAAGATATTCTTTTTAGTAATATGTACACTAATAACTGCTATATTAATATCCTTTATGGTATATATAAATAAAGATAAAGCTGACAAAATAACAAAAATAGATTTTCCTGTTGTGGGAGGAGATATACCTAGTGACGTAGATTATGAAATTGCCGAGAATGTTTCATTTGATGACGCTAGATTGAAAGGTGCAGGCAAATTATCAGATGCAGTGTATAAATTAAAAAATAATAAGATTGAAAAAAGCAAAATATCTGACTTAAAAAAAGTATTTAAGCTAGAACAGGCTGAAGAAACTGACATGGGTGAGGTTTTGACATATCAAAATAAAGAGGGGACTTTGGAAATATATGAAAATGGAACATTTGTTTTTAATGTGAAAAATAAAAATTTTGATAAACCAGTAAATCTGAGTGATACTAAATGTAAAGAAATTGCAAGTGAATTTTTAGATTCAAACAATTTGCTCCCTAATGACTTTTATGAAAGTGGAATATCACATGAGACTAGGACGGCAGTTAATAATCCAAACGATTCTCTAGTAATTAGAAAACATGTGTATTTTAATAGAAAAGTTAACGAAAAAAAAGTCTATGGTGTTTCTAGGATTATTGTTTCTTTAGGCGTCGATGGTAAAATTGAGTCAATTAATTATTTAAATAGGGATATTGAAAGCTTGAAAGGTGATAATATTTCAATTAAGTCTTATGACGAGGCACTAGCCGACTTGAAATTGCATAAAGGAACAGTTAGGATGAACGAGGATACAAAGAAAGTAAAAATAAACAATGTAAATATTGTTTACTGGGAGGATTCTTCACCAACAAGTAAGCAATCTCACATACAGCCAGTATATCATTTTAAAGGCGATGCTATAAATAGCGATGGAAAAAAAGATATTTTTGAAGCATTTATTCCAGCAATTCCTGAAAATATGACACAGAGCATTAAGTCAAATTATAAGCTAATTCCAGGTGATAAAAAGCCTATAGATAGTAATTCTATAAAAGATTTTTCTAATAAACCAATGAAGGATATAAAATTGAAGTAATCATCTTAGCTTTTGATTAGTTGAATATTTTTACTATATTTCACAAGATACGCTAAGGTTAAATAGTAACTCTAGCGTATCTTGCATTTATACCTTTGTTTATATGTTAACAAAGATATAATTGTTAATTTCTAAGTATCTTTTTAAAAAAAGTATTGATATTTATGTAGTTTGTCCAATAATCTTAGCTATTTTTATTTATATAACTTGACTTGTGCACTAAATTGATAAATTTTAACTTGGAATATCACCTAAGATTTACATTACCAAATTGAAGGTAAAATAAAAGCATATAGAGGGTCTAGACTTTCATAATTCTCATACTGATGGCAATAAGCCTATGTGGTCTCACTGCGTAGCCACTTCACATTATAGGATTTCTGAGTATTCGCTACCGCTAAATTTCAGGCTTTACCTTACAAAAGAATTTCTAGGCAATAAAGCTAAAAGGTTATTTAAGAACAAACAGGAGCTTGCTATGCTGCTCTTTGATGAATTTTAAGTTGAGTCTTTGCAATCCATAAAGCGTTTCTGGAGCATGGTATATATGACATACACATTTTTGGAACTTTATAGAGTTGAAAATGGTAAAAACTCAAATTTTCAATTCTAGAAGATATCATAGGACATTTCCACGATAAACATTTGGTATAAATAATTAAATTTACATATTCTTGCGCACAAAACGATCTGGATATAAATGCTACATTTACAAAGCTAGGCTTAGCTGCGTAATATTTTCCTTTTTAATGCACAAGTCTAGTATAGTAATATTAATTTCTACAGTTGGTTATCTATGGTAGAGTTCCAGACTTGAAATTTAACTTATACGTAGGGAGATGTTGACAATGTTGCAGTCACATTTAAATATTTTTTTATTAGTCTTAGCGAAAATTTGAGAAAAATCTTAGAACTTTAGATATGTTTGAGTGGAACGAGTTTATCAAAGTTCTTTTATATTATTATGATACTCCTCTTCCTTTTAGTCAGAGGAGTAAGCGATTCGCACAAAATCACAGATTTTGGCTCTCTGCTTAAATTGGAACTTTAGACTAATTAAAAACATTTAACGTGATGAAGTATGGTAATACATCCTGGAGTATAAGTCGAATTTCCAATCTGCCCCTATGCTAACTCTCCCTCACAAGCTGTCTTTTCTTTTTAACTTTACTTAAGGCGTATATTAGAGTTATGCCCCACAGCATATCTCCTAGTATATTTTCGTGCAGTATTTTAATTCCAATAAACCACGAAATAATATCTATAATAGTTGCCGCAGAGGATATTATTACTAATGATATAGCTATTTTACTTATAGTATTTCTAGCAATTAAGCCTACAGCACCAAATAATACAATAGTGTTTAAACCTACATAAATCCAATATATATATATATCTTTATAAAATAGCATAGTATATCCATGGGTATCTAATATTTGCAGTAAACTTGGACATTTATATATAGCTGTACAGTACAATAACACCAATATAGCTACAACTATAAATATGTATGAATAGTTTAAAGTATCTACTCTTATAAAGATGTATAATACTGTTAAAGCTAACAATGGAATACTAATAAAATTCAAGAAAAAAAGTGGTTTAAGCAAATAAAGGTACTTTATGTTATAAGCTAGTGATAGCACCAGTAGAGAAGTGTATCTAAGTATCATAGCTAATATTATACCAATGGTGACAATCTTGATTTTTGTAGGTGAAAATTTTGTTAAAAACAAACCCTCCATCATTAAAAAGATCATCATAAACAACAAAAAAATATAAATATAATAATTTAACATATTCTCCTCATTTCATATTGCTACTATTTATATTTATTATTGCTACTAATTTTATATTACTAATTTTTAAAATAAAAAGATGCCTACATTAGCATCTTTAATATGTACTGTTATTTTATTAATTTATCATTATTTATACCTAAAACTTTAATACCTTCTTTTATACATTCTATAACTAATGGAAAATCAGGTCCTCTTTCTCCATCTATATCAGTAACTATATCTTCATGGCACTCCACTTCTATCCTATTAGTTTTAAAGTATATCAAACCTACAGCATCGTCTAAATGCTCTCCTTTTAACATTTTTATAAATAGAGCTATAATATCTTTTATCATTCCTGCTTTTATTATGATTACATCTAATAATCCATCATTAATTTCTGCTTTATATGCAAATTTTAAGTTCCCTGCAGTCTGTCCATTGAATATCAACATTAAATACATATGACCATCGAAAATTGCGGTTTCTGATTTTACCTTTATTTTCAGTTTCCTAAAGCTTGGTAGTTGTTCAATTCCTTTAACATAGTAAGCTAGTTTACCCATAGTATTCTTTAGATTTACATCAGTTTTTTGAGAAACGTCAGTAAAAAGTCCCGTACTTGCTACATTAATAAAATACTTATCATTTATCTTACCTACATCAACTCTTTTAGATTCACTAGTTAGTATCTGTTCACAAGCAGCTTCAACATCTTCAGGCATTCCAATAAATTTTGCAAAATCATTTGCTGTACCGACAGGCAATATTGCTATAGGAAGATTTATATTTAATTTTTTCATGTTATTTACAGCGTTATCTACAGTACCATCCCCACCTGCTACTAGAATATATTTATAAGTTTCGTCTATGCCTTGAAAAGCCTCACTCATATCATATTCAAAGCTAATTCTATAAGGTACTACTTCATATCCATATTTCTGATGTACCATTATTACTTTGTCAATATCAGTTATTATTGTATTTTCACCTGAATACGGATTGTAAATAAATTTTACCTTATTCATATAAAACTCCCCTACTTTAATAAACTTTTCCATACTCTGTAATTTTAACTATTATATTATAACACCTTATATAATAAATCCACAAGATTACTACTGCATCTTGTGGATTTGTTAATAAATTATTTAATTTTAATATTCTGGTGTACTTGGTTCTGAAATGCTGCTTAGTGCATACTCAGCTTCCCTATTCAAATTAGGACGCACTGCTAGATCTCCTAAAGCTATTACTCCAATCAAAGTATTGTTATTTTCTACTATTGGAATTCTTTTTATTTGTCTTTCGCTCATTAGTCTTGAAATTTCATCGATAGTCATGTCTGGAGAACCTGTTACAGGATTTGAAGACATTATATCTCTAACATATTGATTTCTAGGATCCTGACCTACTGCTACAGTTCTTAATGTAATATCCCTATCTGTAACAACACCAACCACTCTTCCACTTTCGCATACTGGCACTACTCCTATATTATGCTCTTTCATAGCACTTGCAGCTTTTTCTACAGTATCATCAGTGCCTAATGTAATAACTGCTTTTGTCATTATATCTCTTACTTTCATAAAAACACCCTTTCATTATTTAATTTACGGAATTATTATTCCCCTAATGATAGTGTTTTTACTCCTTATTTATTTATATTTTTAGAAGGTTTATAAATTGACATTGCACTTACTGCAAAAATTACTATTAAAATTATTGGTAATACAAACTTAATTGAAAATGGATGTTCTATGTTTTTACCCATAAAAGAATAGGCTATCATCTCTGGAAACACTCCAATAAGGCTTCCTAAAATAAAATCCTTATACTTCATTTTAGTAAGTCCTGCAGCATAACTTAGTGGATCATATGGAAATATAAAACATAATCTCATAACTAACATAATTTTAAAGCCATGTTTTTCGATATTAGAATCTAAATTCATAGCTTTTCTTTTAAGTATCTTATCAACAAAGGATCTTCCTAGCAACCTTGCTAGAAAAAATGCTAAAGTTGCTGATGTAAAGCATCCTATCATACTTAAAATAATAGCTTTATGTGGACCAAAAATATTTCCAGCCAAGATAGACATTAATGAAACTGGAATAATTAAAACCACAGGTTTTAATGAGTATACAATTATGTACATTATAGCTGCAAATTTTCCATAACTTAGTATGTATATTCTTAAATCCCTGAAAATATGTCTTCTTAAATCTCTCTCGTTTAAATGTAGGCCGTATTTGAGTATAATATATATAAGAACTATAATTATAAGCATCATTAATATATATTTGAATATATTTTTATTATCTTTATTCATATAGTCTCCAATCCCATACTTGTTTCTTGATAGACACAATAAATTTATTTTAACAAAAAATTTATAATTTTTCTATAAAAAAAGTTAATTATACACTTAAATATTTATTTGAAATGAGTTATAATATACTTAGTATTATTCTGTTTTTTTTTATTTATAATTATTATTGGAAAATAATTGTTACTTAGGAGTGATTACAATGGCTAAAATAGCTAAAAGTGCTTTACCTAATGCTTTTACTTTTGCTAATCTAGGTTGTGGCATAATGTCTCTAATGATGACTTTTCAAGAAAACTATAAATGGGCCGCTATTTTTATATTACTTGCATGTTTAGCTGATAGATACGACGGAAGAGTAGCAAGATATTTAAACGTATCTAGCGAGTTAGGGAAGGAATTAGACTCCTTAGCAGATTTAGTATCTTTCGGTGTAGCTCCTTCTATTCTTACATTTAATATTTACGGATTTTTTAATTTAGGACTTTTAGGATATTTATTAGTTTTATTATTTCCCATAGCAGGTGCTTACCGATTGGCAAGATTTAATGTTACCCAATTTAGTGGAGAATTTTTTGGAATTCCAATTACTTTTGCAGGTATGTTTATGGCTCTATATTGTTTGGTGACTATGAATTACCTAGCACCCATAGGTGTTACCGTTATAATTATGGTTGCTCTATCTTATCTTATGGTTTGCAAACATAGATTTAAAAAATTTTAAAATAGGTGTGAATACACACCTATTTTTCATTATTATCAAACTTTAATTCTTCTTCAATTTCTGTTTGTATATGTTGACTTTGAACCCGATGTTCCATAATTTGAGATTTTAACTTACAGTAATCCATATAAATATACCCTGATTTATCAATAACATTTATTATATCATCTATTATATCACCTAATTCATTTGCTCTTTTTAATGCATGTTTTATATCGCTTTTACTAGATAAAGCAATGCCATTCATTTCACCAGCACCTCCTATAAGGAGTCTATATGAATTTGTTAGCTTACTTAATAGATCCGCTAAATTATTTATATCACTATAGTAGTGTTCAATAACTTTTCTCTGAGGCATATTAAATAATCACCCTATTAACTTTGCTATCATAATATTTATACTACTGGTTTTAATATTTTATACCCACTTATTCCCCAAGTATCTGCTTTTTCAGCCTCAAACCCTCTTCCGTTACTGCTAATCCTCCTAATGCTGTCTCCCTAAGCTCACAGGGTAGCTGCTTTCCTACTTTGTACATAGCAGAAACTGTATCATCAAAAGGTATTTTACTGTATACTCCACCCATAACCATGTCTGCTGTGGTTAAAGCACTTACTGCACCTGCGGCATTCCTTTTAGCACAAGGAACTTCTACTAACCCTGCAATAGGATCACATATAAGCCCAAGAATATTTTTTATAACTATAGCAGCTGCATGTAAGGCCTGCTCTGGCGTTCCATCCATCATTTCTACCACTGCTGCAGATGCCATAGCTGCTGCCGAACCACATTCCGCCTGACATCCTCCTTCCGCACCAGCTAAGGTAGCATTTTTAGCTATTATTACTCCTACCCCAGTAGCTGTAAATAAAGCCTGCACTAATTCATCTTCTGTTTTACCTAATTTTTCTCCAGCACTTATTATAGCTGCTGGTATAATACCGCAAGATCCTGCAGTAGGTGCTGCAACTATTTTTCCCATGGCTGCGTTAACTTCTGAGCAAGATAGTGCTCTTGCCATAGCCTTCACCATAAGACTTCCTGTTAATGTTTCCTGTGACTTTACATACTTATTTAATCTATATGCATCACCACCTATGAGCCCACTTACAGAAACAACTTCATTTTCCAAGCCATATTCTGCTGCATTTTTCATTACCTTTAGATTCTTTCTCATTTTTTCAAATATCTGTTCATAACTTAGTCCAGTTGTTTTTACTTCTTCTTCAATTGCATACTTCCATATACTTGTGTCTTTATCCTTACAAATCTTTATCAGTTCATATCCATGGTTAATCAAGCTTATTCTTCCTCTCTTACTGGATTTATAACTCTAGCTCTATATATCTTAGGTGTACTATCTATTTCATCTATTATAATCTGTGTAATAATATCATCCACTTCAAATACCATGGCTGCTTCAGAGCCCTTTCCACTGGTTCTGTAAACCCTCATGAAGGCAATATTTACTCCATGTTTATACAGTATAGAACTGACTCTTGCAACCATTCCTGGAATATCTACATGTTTTATTAAAATAGTAGGATAAGCCCCTGTAAACTCTATTTTATCACCATCAATTTCTGTAACTATTACATTTCCTCCACCTATAGATGATCCAACAACTTCTACAATGCTGTTATCTTCTTTCGTTATAATAAATTTTACCGTATTAGGGTGCACGTCTCCCAAATCCGTTTCTATAAACTCTATTATAATTTCTTTTTGTCTTGCTATTTCTATAGAATTTTTTAAATTCTCATCCCAGGGACTCATACCTAGTATACCTGCTGCTAAAGCTTTATCAGTTCCATGTCCTTTATATGTTTTTGCAAAGGATCCATGTAGTAAAAACTGTACCTTTACAATGCTATCACCTGCTATAGTACCAGCAATTTTACCTAGCCTCGCTGCTCCAGCTGTATGAGAACTTGATGGTCCTATCATTATAGGTCCAAGTATATCAAAAACGCTATATTCCCTCACTTCTAACACCAACTTTCCATATTGAAAGATATAGATCCCCATGCCCGAAATTTAACTTATACGACCGGATATATTACCATGTTTCGTCACGTTAAATATTTTTAATTAGTCTAAAGCTCAAATTTAAGCAGAGAGCCAAAATCTATGATTTTGTGCGAATCGCTTACTCCTCTGACGAAAGGAAGAGGAGTTTCATAATAATATAAAAGAACTTTGATAAACTCGTACCTCAAACATATCTAAAGTTCTAAGATTTTTCTCAAATTTTTGCTAAGACTAATAAAAAAATATTTAAATGTGACTTCAACATTGACAATATACCCCTACGTATAAGTTAAATTTAAGCTGTGGTATCTAATAATGCTGCTTAAAAACCGACAATAATCTACATATTTCAAGTATTAATATTATTATATATTAAATTATAATAATATCACACTCTTTTGAGGGTTTTTTATACAGAATACAATACCTATATTAAATATATACTCATTTTTCATAATTTTCTGTGTTTTTTAACATCCCTATTATAATACTTTCACCAATGTTAGATAATATTATATTTTGCCATAAACATAAAAACGCACCATAATCATATTATGGTGCTTGAATTAGGTATTACTCCTTATAAAAACAACTTCCTCCAACAAATTCTCTTAAAATGGAATTTTCAGGTACAAGTTTCTTGTCTATATCCTTAAAAAATCCTAAAAAACTTTTTAATCTTAATGCCTCGCAATACACATTACTTGTTATGTCTACCTTTTCTAATTCCTTTAGAGCATATTGTTTTAGTACACATAGCTCATATACTAAAGTTGAGTTAAACATAACATCTGCATTTTCCTGAAAAACAAATATATTTTTCTCTTCTCCTCTTCTAATAGAAGGCCACATCTTTAATGTTTCCTCTGCTGCATATCCCCTAAATAGATAGTCTCTCACTATTCTTCTAACTATTCTTACATCAGTAGTTTCAATTCTATTATGGTTATCTAAATTTAATTGTGTCAATGCACTTATATATATTTTAAACTTATTTTCCAAAGGTATTGAAGCTGTAAGCATTTCATTAAGCCCATGTATACCTTCTATTATAAGTATACCATTTTTAGGTAGTTTTATCTTTTGTCCTTTCCATTCTCTAACACCATCTTTAAAATTAAATGTGGGAATATCTACCTCTTCACCTTTTAATATATGCTCTAAATTCTTATTAAATAATTCTAAGTCTAAGGCATATATTGATTCGAAATCATAATTCCCCTGCTGATCTTTTGGTGTATATTTCCTATCTACGAAATAATCATCTAAGCCTAAAGGTATTGGTATTAGTCCGTTAACTCTAAGTTGTATACCCAATCTTCTAGCAAAAGTTGTTTTTCCTGAAGAAGACGGACCTGCTATTAAAACGATTTTAGTATCTGGCCTCTCACTAATCATATCAGCTATATAAGCTATTTTCTTTTCATGTAAAGCCTCTGCAACCCTTAATATATCCAATATTTCTCCACTTTCAACCTTATCATTCAGTGACCCTACATCAGCCACGCCTAAGATATTGCCCCATTGTTCTGTCTCATAAAATATTTTTTTAAGTTTTTTATGTTCCACAAATTTAGATATGTTAAATGGATCTTTATCTGTGGGATACCTAAGTAAGAATCCCGGTTCATAATATACTAAATCGAATACTTTTAATACTCCAGTAGAATATGCCATAGCACCATAGAAATAATCGTATCTTCCATCTAGCTCATATATTTTAACAGTATCTGCATTTATATGTTTTAATAACTTTACTTTATCCTTCATATTATAATCTGAAAAAATTCTTATTGCTTCTTCCTTTTTTATATATACTTTCTTAATAGATATATCTTTATCTATTATAGCTTTCATTCTTTTCTTAATTCTTGTTATATCCTCTGCACATAAGGGAGCTTTTTTATGGATTTCTCCAAATAAACCTTTACCTATAGAATGCTCAATAGTTATCTTAGCATCTGGAAACAAGTCTAGTACAGCTTTTATAAGAACAAACTGTAATGTTCTTGCATAAGCTTTATGTCCTGCACGGTCTGTCATATCTACAGCTTCAAAATGCCCATCTTCATGTATATGATATGAAAGTTCATGATAGTTATCATTCAGTTTGCCAAGAACTATTGGAATATTTCTTTCTAGTTGATTCTCTTTAACTATTTCATGTAAACTTATTCCTCTATCAACTAATACTTCTTTGTTATTTATCTTAATTCTTAGTTTATCCATATTGCTCATCTCCCTATTTTTTTGATGTAGTATTATTATACGTAGTTTTAATTAAAATGTTCAAAGTTTTACTCATATTTTTTTCATCAACCTAAGAATATAATTGTATAAATAGGGAACGATTAATTTAGTAATAACCATATTAAGAGGTGAGTTTATGTTTATATCATTAATTAGAACTATTATATTATATTTAGTTGTTATTATATCAATGCGTCTTATGGGAAAAAAGCAAATAGGTCAACTAGAACCCTTTGAACTTGCTATTGCAATAATGATCTCTGAATTAGCTTCTCTGCCAATGCAGGATACTAGAATTCCACTTACTCACGGACTAATCCCTATAATTACCCTGTTAATACTACAATCTACCCTTATTTTACTACAGTTAAAAAGCGAAAAAATGAGAGGAATAATAAATGGTAAGCCAAGTATTCTAATAAAAGATGGTAAAATAGATATCAATATACTTAAACAGCAAAAATTCAACTTAAATGATTTAATGGAAGAATTAAGACTACAAGGTTATTATAACCTTGAAGATGTATATTATGCCATATTAGAAACTAGCGGCCAGCTGTCAGTTATACCCAGAACAGAACATTCAAATGTTACTAAGTCAGATTTAAAGATAAAAACCACTCAGGATAAATTACCTATAACAATAATATTGGATGGCAAGATAAATCATAACAATCTAAAAATTTTAAATAAAAATGAGGATTGGCTTTATAATTTGTTAAAGAATAGCAATATTTCTTCTGCTGATCAGGTTTTCATAGCTCTCTTAGATTCAAAAGGTAAGTTTTATTTTCAACCTAAAAATTAAAAATAGAGAGGAGAACAACTAAGTGAAAAGTATATTAACTGCCTTTATTATATTTATAATTATGTTAACAACAATGTTCTTTTCTACAAGATATCTCAGTAAAGTATGCAGTAACCTAAAAAATCTAAATACGCAAATAGAAAGAGATATAGATAAAGATGATTGGAATAGTGCCTATAACCATTCACTTAAATTTTTAAATCAATGGGATAAATACTCAAAAAGGATTTCTATATTTGTTAACCATACTGAAATAGATAATATTAATAACGAGCTTTGGAAAATTACACAATACACCAAGGTTAAAAATAAAGATGAATCATTAGCTTCTAATCATGTAATAAAATTTTATCTAGATCACATAGAAGATTTAGAAAAAGTTAACCTTCAAAATATATTTTAACTTATATTGAAAATTAATCATAACATAGAAAAGGATGGTGAATTCACCATCCTTTTCTATGTTATACAGTAAATTTGCTATTCTAACTTATAAAATCCATTAAAGATTCCAAATTTTATTAGCCATAATAACATTTTACTGACTCAAAATGTTTTAATTAAGCTTTGTTTACTGAACCAAATAATTCCATCTTTTCTTTAACTGTAGCTTTTATTGCTTCAAAACCAGGAGCTAATAATTTACGAGGGTCAAAGCCTTTTCCTTGTACATCCTTACCTTCTTCTATGTACTTACGAGTAGCTGCAGCGAAAGATAATTGACATTCAGTGTTAACGTTAATTTTTGCAACACCTAAAGATATAGCTTTTTTGATCATTTCTTCTGGAATGCCTGTACCACCATGTAAAACTAATGGAACATCTCCTGTAGCTTCTTTGATTTCAGCTAAAGCATCAAAAGCTAGTCCTTTCCAGTTTTCTGGGTATTGACCGTGAATGTTACCAATACCAGCAGCTAACATTGTAACTCCTAAATCAGCAATCGCTTTACATTCAGCTGCATCAGCAATTTCACCTGCACCAACAACTCCGTCTTCTTCTCCACCGATTGAACCAACTTCTGCTTCTAAAGAAAGTCCTTTTTCTTCAGCTATTTTAACAAGTTCTTTTGTTTTTGCAATGTTTTCATCGATAGCATAATGAGAACCATCAAACATAACTGAAGAGAATCCAGCTTCAATTACTTTAAAAGCACCGTCATAACTACCGTGGTCTAAGTGTAATGCAACAGGAACAGTTATTTTTAATTCTTCTAATAAACCATTAACCATTCCAACTATAGTTTTGTAACCACCCATGTATTTTCCTGCACCTTCAGATACACCTAAGATTACAGGTGAGTTGTTTTCTTGAGCTGTTAATAAAACTGCTTTAGTCCATTCTAAGTTGTTGATATTAAATTGACCAACAGCATATTTCCCATCTCTAGCTTTGTTTAACATTTCTTTTGCTGAAACTAACATAAATAAATAACCTCCATAAAATATGTATTTTGTATAGACTTTTTAGAGAAAATAATTTATAATTTATTTTTTCTCTTCTTAAGGCATATTATAATGCATAATTATTAAAAAATAAATAAAAATTTTTACTAATTAATCTTTAAATTAGGTGATTGTCACCAAGTTAGAGCTTATTTTTCAATATAATTGGTACTATACTTTATTATCATATTTATTGTTCCATAGCCATTCCTCTTTATTTCAAACCTTGTTCCATCATTATAAGGGTCCACATTTATATACAAATCAATATTCTTATATATTTTAAGTCTTATTCTTTTAAGTTTTTTTCTACCCATTGCTTATCTATACTTATATTGTTATTTATAACTTGAAATTTAAATACTCATATCAAACTTAAATAAATCCTTATTTACAGGATATAATACTTTTATAGATTATTGCAATATATTTTGAATTCAGTTATTAACTAAAATATATTCTTATTATGGAAAGTTACATAAGATATAAGATTATAGCAAATATTAATTCATAGTTATAAATATATTACTGTATATAACTTAAAATATTATAGTAATTGGAAGGTGGAATATACGATGGCATTAGTTACTACTAAGGAAATGTTTAAAAAAGCTTATGAAGGAAAATATGCTATAGGAGCTTTTAACATCAACAATTTAGAAATAGTTCAAGGTGTTATCAGAGGAGCAAAGGCTAAAAATTCAGCTGTAATTCTTCAATGCTCAACTGGAGCAATAAAGTATGCTGGTCCAACATACTTAAAAGCTATAGTTGATGCAGCAATAGCAGAAACAGGTATTGACGCTGCTCTACACTTAGACCACGGTCCAAGTATAGAAGATATCAAAGCTGTTATCAATATTGGTTTTACTTCAGTTATGTTTGATGGTTCACACTATGACTATGAAGAAAATGTAGCAAAAACAAAAGAAGTTGTTGAATATGCTCACGCTCATGGAGTAGTTGTTGAAGCTGAACTTGGTGTTT
This sequence comes from Clostridium sp. DJ247, assembly GCF_014231265.1. Taxonomy (NCBI): domain Bacteria; kingdom Bacillati; phylum Bacillota; class Clostridia; order Eubacteriales; family Clostridiaceae; genus Clostridium; species Clostridium sp. DJ247. Next base: position 47,186 of record NZ_JABAIW010000036.1, read on the forward strand.
TAGCTGGTGTTGAAGATGACGTTGTTGCCGCTGAGCACATATACACTGATCCAGAACAGGCTGTAGATTTCGTTAACAGAACTGGTGTTGATTCTTTAGCTATAGCTATAGGAACTTCACACGGTGCATTTAAATTCCCACTAGATTTTGAACCTCAATTAAGATTTGACATATTAGAAGAAATTCAAGCTAAGTTACCTGGTTTCCCAATAGTTCTTCACGGTGCTTCAGCAGTTGATCCAAATGCAGTTGAAACTTGTAATAAGTATGGTGGAAACATAGCTGGTGCTAAAGGTATTCCAGTAGAAATGTTAAGAAAAGCTTCATCAATGGCTGTATGCAAAATAAACATGGATACTGACTTAAGATTAGCTTTCACTGCTGCTATAAGAAAAGTTTTCGGAGACACTCCTGCAGAATTCGATCCAAGAAAATACTGTGGAGCTGGAAGAGACGCTGTTCAAAAAGTTGTTGAAGCTAAAATTGAAGAAGTTCTTGGTTCAGTTAACTCTTTACAATAATTAATAGATAAAAAAATGTGGCAATGCCACATTTTTTTACTTTTCAATATAACTAACAACGTGCTTTATTACTATATTTATACTTCCGTCTCCAACTCTTTGTATTTCAAATCTATCATTATCGTTGTATGCATCTTCATTTATATATAAATCTATATCCTTGTCTATTTTAAGTCTTATTCTTTTAAGTTTTTTCTCTACCCATTGCTTGTCTATGCTTATATTCTCATTTATACCTTGAGCTGATATATACTGTTTAAAATTTTCTTGAATGTGCGGCTTATTTTCAAACATATCATTAGTAAGTTGTTCAATATTAATAGAATCTTCTTCTTTCAACTTTTTCTTTATAGCACTCCTAAATACTTCAGCCTCATCTGCATTTTCTTGAAAGCTTACTCTAGTCCATTCCTCTGCAGCTTTTACAAAGCTTTTAGTCATGTCTCTTTCATTTTCTATTATAGTACAACCAAGATATTTACTTATGAAATAGTTAGATCCATAACTACCTTTATCCTTACTTCCGCTTTGTTTATCAATAACCAGGAGATTTACTATTTGTTCCTCTCTTATGGGTTTGATAAAGGCACATTTCTGTATTTTTTGCGAACTAACTGGTAATCCTGTAAGTTCAGGTATTATGTTAATTCCTATTTTGTTATCTATAAAATCAACAGAATGTGTATAATTTTTAATGTAATCTAGTTTCAATATTCCTAACATAGGTCCCTGTTCAGTGGATATAGATACTGTTATTAAGTCACAGGATGGTATGTTTCCATCTGCCTTCATTAGTATAAACATCTGCCTAGCTAGTTCTTTAGATACATCAATAATGTTGTTAAGCCCATTTAAATACTCTTGAGAGACTTCCTTTACTATATTTCTCTCTTGATTAAAAATTGCATATTTAAGCTCTTCATCCTTAAAACATCTTTCTATATGCTTTAATATAAAACTATATGTATCCTCATTTAACTCAAGAGTATATTCATTTAAAATAGGTTCATCTGTGTTATTATCTAATATGTGAATTACAGCTTCATTTAAGTTTATTTCTTTTATATATTCCAAGTTTTAGTTTCTCTCCTTTTTAATACTAGCTTCTCTTAACGCTTCTAGGATTGTACTTATAGCACAAATCAACAAACTCTTCATCAGGAATAAAGTTAACTTTAACTCTTTGTGCTCCCTGCTTTATCACTGCTGTATAAACTTTATTTTTTAACTCCTTAGGGTATAAATTAAGTTCTTGCTTTGGTAAATTGGCTATTTCCTTTAAATATTCACTATTTTCTGGTGCTAAAATTTCTACTTCTCTAATATTAAAACTAATTGCTGTGTTTCTCTTGCTCATAGCAAATATTTCATCTATATCTATATCCCCATTAGTGAATTCATATTCATATTCTATGTATAAATATCTTTTAAAGTAAAAAGCTGCCGCAGCTAGAATTATAAAAAATATGCTTAGTGTAATACGTCCAGAGCCTATAATTAATATTCCAAGTGCACCAAATATATAAGTCAGTATTTCTACTGCTTTATATTGAAAACTTTTGCTTATGGTTATTAGTTGTTCGTAGAAGTTATCCATATGTTATCCCCCCATGTAATAGTATACATTTGCTACTTGACATAAATGTAATAATTCATATCAAGCTTAGATAAAACCTTATTTACATGATATAATACTTTCATAAACTATTGCAATATATTTTAAATTCAGTTATTAACTAAAATCAATTTATAATACCCAACGAATCAAAGTTTCAGCTATATTTTATTCAGACCTACTTAAAAATTAAGATTAGGTTTCTTGGTCTCGATATAGAAGTTAAAAGCAAAGAAAAAAGCATACTCTGTAAATTACAAGAGTATGCTTGAAAATTTAAGCCTGTCCAGAAATACTATATGCATAGATAGGAATTCTTTGAGCCATATCTAAATCAAAACTTCCATATGAATTTACATGATTATATATTAAAGGAGTTAATGTTCTAAAGTCTTTAGCAGTCATCATTAAGAATGTTATGAATTAGAAATTTTTTTCTTACTCCATAAGATTTTAACTATTTTATCTAGTAAAAATCCTAATAGAAGCCAAAACAATATAGTTATTGTATAAGTCAAAATGTCTAAAAAAAATCTAGGTACATTAGCTGTACGGTTAAAAAAGTGTAAATTTTCCATTATCCATAATGGTGGACTTGTAACGAATAATAATATATTTTTATCATCATAACCTAAAAAGTTAAATACACATACACTTATAGAAAAGAATGTAAACCAAAAACTAAATTTTTTATAATAATTCATGCGATTAATTCCTCTTGTACTTTAATATTTTTGCAAATAGAATATATTGATTTAATCCGCTCTAAACTGAGTCCATTTCCAAGGTTCTGAAGCACTTGATCCACCGCGCTGTACTTTAGGACTTACCTCAATCCAAGGCTCATCTTCACCAAGATTAGCATGTTCAGAAACATATGAAGTATAAGAAATATCAAAATGTGTAGGTGTTCCGGATGAAGTTCCAGTGCTTGATTTGCCCCATACCCATACATTATTCCATTCATAAGCATACTCTACAACACCGTCACAACGAATATCAGAAATTTCACTTACATTAACATATGTACCGGGATTTGATTCATAATTCAATTGATCATACATTGTATAAGTAATGCCCGGATCAGCGTCAAGTGAAGCAAGAGTTGATAAAATGGAGCTTCTATAAGAATCCACACTGGGATTATTTCTCCAATAGGCACCAGATTTACCATCTATAAATGAGGCCCATGTACTAATCTCGATGGTATGATTATATCCTTTAATTTCATAGTATTGATTATCAGCTTTATAAACTCCTGCATGTTCAAAAGGATTAAGAGTTCCCCCTTCCCTATATACAGCAATAGGTGCAGTTAGAGCTGATGCTGGGGTAGCGAATATCATTAGACTGGAAAAAATTATAGTTGCTTTTAATAAAAATTTCTTCATGGTTATTTTTCCTCCCATTTCTTTTGAACATCACCATTTATTTTGTTATTAATATCTATAGTATCTGTTGCACTTTTAATCTCGTTTAAGATTTCTTGATCTTTACTATTAGATTTAATTTCATTTAGCAAGGGAATTGCAGACGGGATGTTTGCCAATTTTGCTGCTTTAATTCCAGAAATAATTGTTTCTTTGGATTGGTTTAGACTTAGCATAGATAAAACTGTATTTTCATTTTTACGTAATGCAAAGTTACAAATATCTTTATTATTGTGAGCACCATATACAGATGTAATTGCTTTAATTTCGTCTAAACCACCGGATAAGCCTAATGCATAAATAGCACTTTGATATACTTCATAATCATTTGTAGTTTCAGCAATCTTTTTTATAGCATGAATATATTGTTTTATAGATCCATTTTTCGCAGATTCCACCATAGCATGTCTTAAAACAATACCTTCATATTTATCTGCATTAGAAATAATAATTTGTAAGCTGGTATTTAATTCTGGATCTTCTGTTCTTCTCATTGCGGTAAGAGCTGCGCCTCTTATTTCTGCTGGTTCAGATTCGTTATTAACAATAGAAGCCAGTTGAAGTTTTGCATGATTGATTTCTCCCGATTTACGTAATTTCAACAAAGCATATCTCCTAAGATTTTTATCTTCGCTTGTATCGGTTGCAATTAATTTTAAATCTTCGATAATTGAAGCTGAATCAACTACTTTTTCATTACCTAGCATTGTCATACCATCTAGAACAAAGATACGAAATTTCGAATCATATTTTTTATCTTTAACTACTTTTATGGCATCTGACGGAGGGGTGTTTCCCCATTTTTTCTTAATGTAAGGTACAACTATCATAGCAGATTTTTCAAAATTATCTTTGTCAATTTCAGCAATTTCTGCTGCTGTTTCTAATAACTCCTTACTATTAAGTTTTGAGAGATAGTCTTTTACAGATTGATTTTGTTCATCTTTATTACCTGACAGTTTTAATGATTCAATTTTTTTTATATGTTTAAGAGTTTTGATATCTTGTAAATCAGGCAAACTAAATTCTTGTGGTGCACTTGCAAATGCACTGCTAGTTTTCGAAACTGAAAAGGCTACCCCTGACAATAGCAAAGCTGCCATAGTTATACTTAGTGTTTTGTTTGATAATTTATTCATAATATGAATCCTCCTTCTAAAATAGTTTTCTTAGCTATCCTTTTTTAACATACACTTAATTTCTTGTAAGTCGGTGGATATATATGTTAATTATGCATAATTTAATATGAAAAATATTAACTATGTAAATTATTATAATGTTATACTACATTATAATAATTTATCTTACACAATTGTAAGTATTCTAACTTTTGTATAATTGAATGTTCGACAGTTTTTATTATAAATATTTCAAAAGTAAATTCAATACAATATACATAAAAGGGAAAAAAGTGAGTATAACAGGAATATATATACATAATTCCTGTTATACTCATTTTTTTCCCTTTCATGTTATTTATATTTACATTTTTACAGTTTCATAGTATTTCTTATAATATAAACAATAATTAAGGTAAATTATAAATGTTAAAGAATCTAGCAAATAAAATAACATACTATATAGAAACAAATAGTGATATTAAAAGTACTGATGATTTAGAAAAGATAAACTATTCTCTTCAGGCTATCTTAAATGAAACCTTTAAAATAGTAGTATTAACATTAAAAGAACATATAATTTATAAAGTCTGATTAAACTTTTTTATTATAGTATCTTTAAAACTATAACTTAAGAGTGCTTTTTCCTTACAACAATTAAAACTAATTTCCCATGACTTATTAGAAAGGCTTTCAATTTTGTTTATAAAATCAATGTTAACTGCAAAGGATTTATGACTTTGCAGTATATTATCACTATCAATCATTTCTAGAACTTTCTTTAATGGCAGCTTTTTTACCTTATAATTTTTATTCTTAGTATATATAGTCATTACCCTAAGATTTACTTCAATAAAAATAATTTCATCTACCTTTAACCTTATACTGACACCTTTATGCAAATTAAAAACTATATGTTTGTCCTTATTTTCTGAAGAATTTTTCATGTAACTTCCTGAAATAAGATGTTTTGTGATTTCAATTACTTCATCTTTATCATAGGGTTTTATTATATAGTCATAGCAGTGAATCTCTTTAAAGGCCTGAATCATATAATTTACATGAGTTGTTATAAAAATTACCCAGCTAAATTTATATTTTTCAATGTTTCTAAGTTCCAAAGCTAAATCCAAACCTGAAGAATTTTTCAATGAAATATCTATATAAAAAAAGTCTATTAATACTTCCTTAGAAATTTTTAAAGCTTGTTCTTTGCATTCTGCTTCATATGTATTTATATTTTTTTCCGACTCATATATCATTTTTACAAGATTTTCTCTTTGCTTCTCATCATCCTCAACTACTAGTATGTTAATCATATCATTCCTCCAATTATACTATAATCTTGTATTACAGGTTAAGTTTACTCAATTACACTTAAAATTTCAATATTTATAATTTTACAAACTTATTCCAGAAGAATTACATTTTTAACATATATAATTTTCTAAAATAAGAATTTCCCTTTTAAACTTACACATAACATAAAAACTTATGATATAATTCAATATAATAACAGTACATTATATAAGCAAGAGGTGATACCTTGAAAGAATTTGAAACAAGAATAGTAAATATCGATGTAGATAAGATAAGACAAAAACTAATCAACATAAATGCAGTGAAAGTTAAAGAAGAAAATCAGATAAATAATATATATGATTTTAATGATAGAAGGTTGTTAAATAAAAAAGGATATGCAAGAATAAGAATAGTGGAAGATATCCTTAACAAATCTACCCATTATTTTATGACTACAAAGCGCCTAATAAGCCAAGAAAAATATAAAGTAATGGATGAGAATGAAACAGAAATACTGGATGCTATTGCTGGTGACAACATATTTAAATCTCTTGGTTTAGAGCTTATTCAATCTATAAAAAAATATAGGGAAAGCTATAAATATAAGAACACTTTAATAGAAATAGATATAAATGAGAAATCCTTCTGTCCTTTTCCATACATAGAAATAGAAACCTTTAATGATGAAGAATTAGAAGAAGTGGTTAAATTACTAGGTTATACTATAGAAGAAACAACTTCAAAGACTATATACGATATACTTGCTGAAATGAAACATAATACAGAGAATAACTTAAATTCAATATGAAATTAGAAAGTTGAGAATTTGCATGTTTGGTTATGTTACTCCATGTAAAATGGAACTTAAGATGAAAGATTATGAAAAGTTTAAAGCCTATTACTGTGGTCTTTGTAAATCAATTAAAAGTAATATGGGCAATATACCTAGAGTATCTCTTAATTATGATATGACTTTTCTAGCTATACTTTTAGATTCCCTTGATAATAGCCATACTAATTACTATAAAGAGACCTGTATGATTCATGCTTTTAAAAAGAAAATCATAGTTAAAGATAATGATGCTTTAGCCTACGCTGCCTTTTGTAATGTAATACTAAGTTATTATAAGCTTTTGGATAACATAAAAGATGATGGTTCTAAAAAAGATAGAGTATTTTCACTTTTATTTAAAGGATACTTAAAAAAAGTTCCACCTAACTTAAAAAAACAGCTTCATTATATAGAAACCTTATTAGATAACTTAAATAAGCTTGAATTAAACTCTAAGGAAAAATCTATCGATGAGCTAGCTGATCCTTTTGCAGAACTTACAGCACTTATACTTTCTACCTATAAAAATGATGAAAACAAGGATAATCTGTACTGGCTTGGTTACAATTTAGGTAAGTGGATTTATATAATTGATGCTTTAGATGATTTAGAAACTGACATGACCAATAATAAATTTAATGCCATAAATAGTTGCTTCAATAAAGATAAACTTCCATATAAAGATTTTTATGCAAGTATCCAAGATAGAATAGATTTTATATTAGGGACCTGTGCAGCACAGTGTATGCAATCTTTTACTAAACTTGAAATTAATAAAAATAGAGATCTACTATATAATATATTACAGTTTGGTCTATTAGAAAAAATGGATAAAGTATTTAAAAGGAGTGTTTGTGATCATGAGAAATCCATATGAAGTACTTGAAATAAAAGAAAATGCTTCACAAGAAGAAATAAAAAAAGCATATAGAGAATTAGCAAAAAAATATCATCCTGATCAATACGGTAATAATCCCTTAAAAGACTTAGCAGAAAGTAAAATGCGTGAAATTAATGAAGCCTATGATTATCTTACGAAGAATAACCATAATTCATTCTCTTCAAGCAATAATTATAATGCCTCTAATAGAAGTGGCAATAATAACTCAGACATATATAGAAGTATAGAAATAGATATAAATAATAATAATTTAAGCTACGCTGAAGAAAAACTAAATAGAATAAGCACAAGAGATGCTGAGTGGAATTATCTTATGGGATTGGTTAATATTAGAAAAGGATGGTATAATGAAGCCTTTAATAATTTAAATATAGCCTGCAGTCATGACCCTTCTAATATGAAGTACAGAGATGCATTAAATAGGTTAAGGAATATGAATACCTCTTATAGAGAACCATATTATAATAATAGAAGAAGAGATACAGGCTTATGTGATATATGTGGTACTTTGTATTGTCTTGATTGCTGTTGTGAATGCAGTGGCGGTGATCTTATTAGTTGTTGTTAGAAAGGATGGTTACTTAGATGAATAGAAGGATTAATAAAACCTCATACATAGCTAAAGGTGGATTACTTACTGCCTTAGGGGTTATATTTGTATATTTAAGCACCCTACTACCTGTAAATAAACTTTACTTATTGGCTATGGCATCAAGTATTATTCCTCTATCTGTTATAACAACTAATATACAAACCTCTGTAGTAGTATATGCTGCAACAGCTCTTCTATCGCTTCTTGTTTGTGGTATTAAAATTCCTGTAATCCTTTATGCTGTTTTTTTTGGAATATACGGCATAGTTAAATACTATATTGAAAAGCTCAATAAGATTTATATAGAAATTTTGCTTAAACTTATGTTTTTTAATTTAATATTATTAATTCTTACATATATATATAAAGTGTTATTTACGGTTATACCAGCAGTACCTTTACCAATATACTTACTTGTAATATTTGCTGAGATAGTATTTTTAATATATGATTATGTACTAACGCTTTTTATAAGCCGCGTAAACAATTATTTTTCCAAATATAGATAACCATACCCGAAATTTAACTTATACGTAGGGGTATATTACCAATGTTGAAGTCACATTTAAATATTTTTTTATTAGTCTTAGCGAAA
>NZ_JABAIW010000037.1:0-50738 GCF_014231265.1 Clostridium sp. DJ247
ATCACATAGTATCTATAGCCATTACTTTGTATTAAAGTTTTGAATTGCTTTTCTATATATATTATAAATATTATTTGCATTTGCTTCTGCAGTAAAAACTTTAGAAAAGTTATACGCATTTATAGACATCCATTTTATTAGTTTCTTATTATTTATTAATTTTTCTATCTTATTTGCTAAATCAATGTAGTCTCCTTGCTTATATAAAACCCCATTATATCCATCTTTTATAAGTTCAGTAGTTCCCCCTGTATTAGCTCCTATAACAGGTATCATGCTCATCATTGCCTCAATTGTAACTCTTCCAAAAGCTTCGCATTTCGAACATACTAATTCTATATCCATATTTTCTCTTACTTCTACTAAATTATCAACTTGTCCCAATAATTTAACATATTTATCCAAATTATTTTTATTAATAAGAAATTTAAGATATTCTACTTTCTCTTTTTTTCCACTTCCAGCTATTGTTAAGTTTACGTTAGTATATCCTCTTTTTATAATTTCGCTAATTGCTAGTACGGCATCACTTTGACATTTTGCTTCAGATATACTTCCACATATTATAATGTCTATAGTAGACTTATTTTTATTAAAATTTTTTATTTGCAAATTATTTAAACTTACTCCATTGTATATTGTTAAAATTTTATTATTATCTATATCTTTTTTATACTTTTCACATATAGCTTTTGAAACAGTTATTATATATTCACTATTTTTTGAAATATAATCTAATGAATATTTTCTCGGAAGTATAAACTCTAAATTATGATCTTCCTTACCGAATTCTCTTATATGCCAAACATGTGGTATATTACATATTTTACTAATAATAGAACCAAAATTTATAACAAGACTATTTGTATGAACTATACTTATTTTTTTCTCATTTATTACTTTTTTTATTTTTAGAGCACTAATAACATTTAAATAATAAACTATAAAATATATTATTCTTTTTATCCACCACTTTAAATTATTTTTAGATTTACCAATCATCCACCATGTATATTTCATATAAATGATTTTAATGTTTCTTTTTCTTAATTCATTTTGAAGTTTCCCTGACTTTTTATTAGTTAAAACATATATTTTATTATTTTTTTTTAATATATCTATAATTCCAAGCAATGACAGTGTTGCTCCATTTAAATCTGATTCATGAGTCACAAATAAAATATTCATCATTTTCCTCCTTATTCATAGAACTAAATTATAAATTTACTATCAAAATTTTAAAATACTATCTATAATGTGACTATTCAACAAAAAATCTATTAATCCATTGCTCAAAATCATAATTATAAACTATTTCTTTACTAATCTTATGATATGGAGAATTTACGAAATTACACAATAAATTTACATTATCAATTCCAAGTATAAAAATATTATTTTTATGGTAAAAATCATAATTGATTATATTTTTATTAGTAGTAATAAGTTTTTTTTCGAAAAAAATTGCCTCCATAGTTCTAAGAGTGATACCTTCTTGGTTATCTTGTACAACATCTAATATAGCTTTACTTTTTGATATATTTTTTAATACTTCTTCGTATTCCATAGGGCTTTTATAAATAAAATTTTTATTATAAATATTATTTCTATCGTTAACAATATGAAAATATGTATTTAACCCTAAATTATCAAATTTCTTTTGTAAATTTAATAATTTAGTTAACCTGCCTTTATCCTTTCCTATAAAAAATATATCATATTCAATTTCTGAATTATCTAACTTATAATCCTTAAAGAAAAAGGTAGTATTATATTTCATATTATACTTTAAACAGTCTTCTTTATCGAAAGACCACTTTTCACATGAATTTTTAGGTATTAATTTAGGGTTTAATGAATTTGAAACTGGATTCCAATACCAAAAAATAAATTTTTTACCTTTTGCTTTTTTATTTATATAATTTATAATTTCTACATTAAAGAAATCAAATAAAATTATTGCATCAAACTGTTCTAGTTCGCTCTTCCATTTTCCATACCATATATCTTTAAAAGGTAAATTGAGTACAAAAAATATTTTTCTAATAAATCTAAAAATCAGTTGGAAGTATTTAAAATTTTTATATGGTTCATCAATTCTGACTCCTGTTTTTAAAATTTTATCATATACAAAATGAGCACTCTTTTTTGGTAATAGTATTAAGATTTTACTTTTATCAAATGCTTTCTTATTTTCCAATATATTCATTATCATTTTCCCCTTTTTACTTATATATAACTCTAATTAAATTATTAAAGTTTATATACACTTCAACATTTTTAATTTATAATCTTAATAGCAATTTTTATTATTCTTATATAGTTTTTCCCTAATTTGTTTTTAAAGTAACCTTCACAATCTTCTATGAATAATTTATTATTTATCCAATTAGGAAATTTTTCATTTAAATAATTTAAATGTTTTTTGAGCATTGTTTTTACACTGGATAACTTAGGAAGCTCATATTTTATAATCTTTTTAAATTGTCGCATAAAAACATTTTTTATAAATAAATATTCTATTTGCATCAATTGACAATTTCTATATTCTAATTGATTGTGAAAATTATATAATTTATCTCCAATCAAATATATGTCATAAATTTTATTACTTTTTTGAGAATTCATGATAGAGCCTTTTCTATTCTTTCTATAATAATACATTGGTTCGTTTATAAAAGTTACTTTTTTAGCTACGAGTAGCATTTTGTATGTTACTTCATTATCTTCATACCAAAGGTTCTTAGAAAATCTTATATTATATTCATTGAATAAATCTCTTCTAAATAATTTATTCCATACCGGCGGTTCATGTAATAGCTGATATTTATCTGCTTTATCCATAATAATTTTATTATATTTATCATACACTTCTACATATGGACATATTACTATATCAAAATTTCCACTTTCAGCTACTTCGTACATCTTCTTAAACATATCTCTTTTAATCCAATCATCAGAATCAACAAATCCTATATATTTTCCTTTTGCATTTTCTATCCCAACATTTCTCGCATCTGAAAGACCACCATTTTTTTTATTTATTATCTTAATTTTTTCTCTATATTTTTCATGATATCTATTTAAAATATCTAATGATTTATCTGTGCTACCATCATTAACACATATTATTTCATAGTCCTGAAAATCTGTTAATAATATACTATCTAGACATTGTTCTAAATATTGCATGACATTGTATATTGGAACAATTATGCTAACTTTCATCTTTTCCTCCTGCTACCAAAAACTATTATAAAAGGTTTTACATTAATTTTAACTAAATTACTTATAGTTACATGAGATAAATTATTAAGTAGGTTTTTATTTCTCATTCTTTTTGTTATTTATACTTAAACATAAATAGTTTTTCATAATCATTAATTATTTTATTCCAAGTATATTCTTCACTAATTCTTTTCTTTGCATTTTGACTGTAATTTAAAATATACTCTTTTTTATATCCATCTAAATCATTAATTAAATTTGATAAGTTCCCCTCATTCTTATTGAAATACAAAGCTCCTTTTTCTCCAACTTCTCTATTAAATCCAACATCAAGTAGAATATTCAAATCAGTAGTTGCTAAAGCTTCTAGTAGGGATGGATTAGTCCCACCTACTTCATGTCCATGAAAATATCCATATGCATTTTCTCTAATCTTTTTTAATAATTCTTGATTATAAACTGTTCCAACAAACTTTATTCTTTTATCTTTATCAAAGTTTGTCTTTTCTCTTAGTTCCTCGTAAAATTTATTTTTCTCTACATTTGTTATTAATACAAAATCTTTATTTGTTTTTGATTTCATAAATTCAGTTATCATAGTTTCATAGTTATTCTCTGGAACAAATCTACCAACCACTAAATAATATTCTTTCTTCTTAACATTTTTTTCTTTATACCATTGAAGTAAAGTACTATCCTCATCTGTTAGCTTGGATTTTTCAGTATCAGCTCCATAAGCTATAAATGCTGTTTTTGGATTATATTGTTTATAATCTTCTTTTATATATTTCTCTATATTTTTTGAATCACATATTAATAGGTCTGCATGTTTAACCATATATTTTTCTGAAACTTTCCAATATTGTCTTATAACCTTATTCCATTTTGCTCTTTTCCATTCATGTCCGTCTGGATTAACAATTAAAGTTCCACCTAACTTTTTTAACTTCTTTTTATAATGTCCCACAAATGGTCCTATTCTACATGCTAAAACATATATTATAGAATTCTTTATATTATTTTCTTTTATATATTTAATACTTTCTTTTAAGGCCACTATATCATAATAAACTGCTTTTGCTGGACCAATATTAGGTACTCTAATATTGAAACATCTAGCTCCATTATGTTGAAATTCTTTAGAATTATTGGATAAACAAGAAACATGATATTTTATATCTTTACTTTGCTGTCCTTCTGTTAGTTTTTCAACAAATGTCTCAAATCCGCCATATTTTGCGGGTATTCCTTTGGATCCTATAATAAATACATGTTTCATTTTCTAATCCCCTTACACATTATCCTATCTTATCGTTGCTGCCACTTCACTTTTGCTATCTTCTTCCAAACTTAAAACAGCCTTTCTTCCAACAGAATGATATTCTATTTTATTTTTTTCCACTTCGTTAATTTTATAACAATTTCTTCCATCAAATATAATAGGAGTATTCATTAATTCTTCGTATATATTTAAATCTAAAGACTTGATTTCATCCCATTCTGTAAATATAAATGCTGCATCTGCATCTTTTAAAGTTTCTTCTGGAGTTCTTACATATGTAATTTCAGTTGGAAATAGTTTTTTAAAGTTTTCTTCTCCTACAGGATCATATGCCACGATTTCTGCACCTTCATCTAATAGTCTTCTAACATTCGGTATTGAAGGTGCTTCTCTTAAATCATCCGTTCCTGGTTTAAATGTTAACCCCAATACTGCAACTTTCATTCCTTTTAAACTTCCAAATCTCTGTTTAGCTTTTCTAAATAATTTATATTTTTGATTTTCATTTACCTCTATTGTTGCTTTTATAGTTTTTAATTCATATCCGTTATCATTAGCTAACCAATGTAGCGCCTTTGTATCCTTTGGAAAACAAGATCCTCCATATCCTATTCCTGCATTTAAGAACTTGTCCCCTATCCTTGGATCATAAGACATTCCCTTTGCTACATCTTCAACATCCGCCCCAACAATTTCGCAAAAGTTGGCAATTTCATTCATGAATGATATTTTTAATGCTAAAAAGTCATTGGATGCATATTTTATCATCTCAGCACTTCTTCTATTAGTTACAACTATAGGTTGATTAAATCTTGCATATACTTCTTTCAAAGTATCTCTAGCTCTATTAGATTCAACACCAATTACTATTCTATTAGCGTACAAAGTATCTTTAACCGCTGTTCCTTGAGATAAGAACTCTGGATTAGAAGCCACTTCTATATGAACACCATTTTTTAAATTTTCCTTTAAAAACTCTTCTACTTTATCATTAGTTCCTATTGGAACTGTTGACTTAATAACAACCAAACAATCTTTTTCTATATTTTCAGCTATTTGCTCTGCAACATTATATACATAATCTAGGTTAGCCGAACCATCTTCTCTTTCTGGAGTACCTACACCTATAAAAATTACATCTGCATCTTTATATGCTGATTTATAATCAGTTGTAAAATCTAATCTACCTTCTTCATAATTTTTTTTAAGTATTTCATCTAATCCAGGTTCATATATTGGCGATATACCTTGTTTCATTAGCTCTATCTTTTCTTCGTTTGTATCTACGCAAGTTACACTATGTTCTAAATGTGATAAACATGCACCTGTAACTAACCCAACATATCCTGTTCCTGCCACTACAATCTTCATTAACAATCACTCCTATATATTTTGTTAGTATTACTCCTACGCAGCATTTTTATCTCCAAATAATACTCCAACTGTCCTAAATATAAGCTTCAAGTCCACCCATAAGCTTCTTTCCTCTATGTACCTTATATCAAGCTCCATCCATTCTTCAAAACCAATACTGCTTCTCCCCATTACCTGCCAGTAACAAGTAAGACCAGGTTTTGCCAAAAGCTTTAACTTATGATAGTCACTAAACTTAGCTACTTCCCTTGGTAGATTAGGTCTTGGTCCTACTAAGGACATTTCACCCTTCAATACATTGAATAATTGAGGAAGCTCATCTATGCTTGTCTTTCTTATAACTCTTCCTACTTTAGTTACTCTTGGATCATTTTTCATTTTAAACATTGGACCAGTCATCTCATTTTTATCTTTAAGTTTATGTAATATTTCTTCTGCATCAGTTACCATAGACCTAAACTTATACATATAGAAGGTTGTACCGTTTTTTCCTACTCTCTTTTGTAAAAAAACCACAGGCCCCTTAGAGTCCATTTTAATAGCTATAGCCGTTATTACTATCACAGGACTTAAAACGATAATTCCAAACAATGCTCCCAAAAAATCTATGATTCTTTTTGCAACATAATAGCCTGTACTTTTTTCGTAAATTTTTAAACTTTCAACATCATACTCCATACTTTTATCCCGAACTTCTACCAAGGCGCTCCACCCTTTCTTGTATTTGACACATTTCCTATCATTTAATTTAATCACTAAATAAATATAATATAAAACACCAACACCCTAGTTTTTTTGTTCCATTTTTCGAATACTATATTAGTATTTATTTTTAATAACAATAATCCCAATATATAAACTTTCTACTAAAAGATTATATATTACGCTGTACTTTTTTCGTAAATTCTTAAATTTCAAAAATAAAACAATAATACCCTAGTTTTTTTAGTTACATTTTTCGAATACTATATTAGTATGTACTTTTAGTAACAATAATACTAATAAATAAGCTTTTTATTAAAAGATTATTTATTAAGCCGTACTTTATCGTAAATTTTTAGATTCCAAAGATGTAAAACATACCCTGTTTTTCTGTCATATTTTCCCACAACTTATTAGTATGTATTTTTTAATAATACTAATTTTCCGAACTTCCACCAAGGTAATTCCACTCCTTCCTAAATCATCATATTTTCCATTATAATACCATTACCACTGGTTAACAAGCATTGAAATGGTATTCATAATAATATTTTTTAACATTTCTTAATTTAATATTAACTTTATTTCTATTAACTTTAATATTAAATATTTTTTTAATCCAGTAGTTTCACCTTGGTTTTATACTTGAAATTGTCCACTTTTTTACCAATTAACTTTATATTCCAATATATCTATGATAGAATTAAAGAAGCTTATAATTAAAGCTTCTCTATTACTGTAACTATTTTTTCTTTTTATTTTTAATTTGGCCACCATCTTCACCATAGTAATAACTATAGTAGTATCCATAGTAACCTTTTTCATGTACCTCCAACTTATTCAGCACTACCCCTAATATTTTAGCATCCACCTTTTCTAACAGCGCTTTAGCTCTTATTGCTGCTTCTCTTTCGGCCTGTGCTGATGCAATTACTAAAAGACATCCATCTGCATATCTTGAAAGCAGCTGAGCATCTGTTACGGCTATTATTGGTGGTGTATCAATTACTATACAATCATATTTTTCTCTTAAGTCTTCTACAAACTGTTTCATTTTTTCTGAAGCTAAAAGCTCCGCTGGGTTTGGTGGTCTTGTACCAGAAGTTAAAATATCTAAATCTTTATTTTCAGTATGCTTAACTGCATCCTCAAATTTTACATTACCTACAAGCAAATCTGAAATACCAACTTTATTAGTAAATGAAAATACCTTATGTAGTCTTGGCTTTCTTTGGTCACAGTCTATTAAAATAGTTTTAGCTCCACTTTCAGCCATAACCACTGCAAGATTGGCCGCAGTAGTGGATTTTCCTTCTCCTGGCCCTGAACTTGTTACAACTATAGTTTGAACCTTGTTATCAAAGGATGAAAACTGAATGTTTGTTCTTAAGGTTCTATAGGCTTCAGCTATAGGAGACTTAGGATTTTTTATGGTTATAAGATCTGGTTTTTCCATCACGTTCACTCCATTTATATCTTAATTAGCTTTAGTTTTTACTATTATTTTTTGAAAAAACTAAAAAAGCTTTTTTTCTCTTTTATTTTCTCACCATTAATATTTATGTAATCATTATTTAAAAGCTTGTATCCATTTTCTATTACTTCTTCTGATAGCTTCTTATTAAAACTTTTTGTTATGTGTAAAGCTTCCTTTAGTCCTGGACAGCGACTTTTTATAGTATGAGCGTCAGAAGCTATAAAATTACATATTCCATGCTGAATTAAAGTTTCAGCTGTTTTCTTTACTGTCTTTCCAAATAGTCCTTTAATACTTCCTGTATTAATTTGAAATAAACAGCCTTCATTTATAAAGTCATTTATAGTTGAAGGTTTTTCAATTATATAACTATATCTTTCTGGATGAGCAATTATAGGTTTTATACCTTGAAGCCTAAGCTCATATATCATATCTAATGCATCCTTTGGTATAGCTTTCATAGAAAGCTCTATGAGCATATACTTAGTTTCCCCTATACAACCCACAATACCTTCATTATAAAATTCTAAGGTATGCTTATCTAAAAACACTTCTTGTCCAGAAATTATGTTTATATCCATACCTTTTTCCTGAGCTATATTGTTAACTTCAGTTGTAAGCTTACATATATCCTCATATTTATTATCATAATATCCAGTATAAAAGTGAGGTGTTGCTACTATGTTTTTAGTACCATCTTCACTAGCAATTTTAAGCATTTCTAGTGTTTTTTCTATTACATCTGCACCATCGTCTATACCTGGAAGTACATGACTGTGTATATCAACCAAATATAAAACACCCCTTTTTATTGTTCTACATTTTTAGGTATTATTCCTATAACAGGAATATCTAAATATTTATTTATATCTTCTTCTGTCTTTATAGTACTATCCATGTATTCAAGTACAAAGGTAAGTCCTACAGATGCCATAAGTCCAATGAAAAATGCTATAGCTACATTTAAAGCTTTTTTAGGCTTTATAGGCTTTTGAGGCACCTTAGCTCCATCCATTATTTGTACATTTCCATCTGGGTATATTCTTTTAGCTTCCTGCATAAAAGCATCAGTAACAGCATTCATTATAAGATATGCTTCCTGTGGATTATTATTTTGTACTTTAAATTCAACTATTTGTGTATCTGCCTGTGGTGTAACTGTAACAATACTTTTAAGCTTACCTGATGTTATGTTTATGTTATTTAATTTTGCCGCAGCCTTATCTGCAACCGCTGTAGATTGCCCTATTTGCGCATAGGTTTTTACAAGTTTTTGAAACATCATTATATCATTATAGTTATTTTGAGTTTTATCACCAGTATTGGCTTTTCCTATAACAATACTTGTTTTTGCTTCATATGTAGGTTTAATTACAAAAAAGCTTAGAATTCCAGATATTAAAGTACACCCAATTGTTATAATTAGTATTAATTTTACTCGCTTCTTTAGTATATAGAAAAAGTCTCTTAAATCTAGCGTCATTTCTTCTCCCATTGATTACACTCCTCCTTGGTATTTATTTACAAAACTACTTATATATTATTTCCCTAGGATATTACTTACTATAGTTATATCACTACCATTTATATTTGAAAAAACTGCAGCCTTTAACTGAGCTTTTTCTTGTGAGGATAGCTTATTATACTGCCCTCTCACACTGCCAGCATAGTTGTATGGGTTTGCATTTGGATTACCCTTCATACTATTTATCACAGATATCATTTCAGATATAACTGCTTTTTGTGCTCCCGTACTTACGGATGCTGAAGCATTATTTAGTCCTTCACTTATTCTGTTTAGTGCTGTGTCCATTTCTGCTGTACTTTTAGGCGCTGAACTACCAGAAGAATTTGTATTATTTGAACTGGTTTCAGTTTGTGTTGAATTATTTTGGTTTGTTGTGTCTCTTGTTTCTTCCTTTTGCTTAGAATTATCAATAGAGCCATTTATATTGTTTACTATAGATTTTAACTTTGCTTCCAAATCAGTTGTTAGCTTCTCCATTCCAATATATATGGAACTGTTTTTAACTTCTAATGATTTTATCTTTAACGGAAAGGCACTGCTGTCAATTACTATACTGTTATCTTTAACGGCCATAGTCCCTTTCATATAGGTTGATAGTTTATTTATAACTAAATTTTGAGGTAAATTAATCTTTCCAATTTTAAAGTATAATGGTTTGTATATAACTTTATTATCTTTATATGCAATAGTACCTTCAGAGGTAAGTAAGAAATTCATTCCTTTGTAACTGGAAGGTATATATACCTTTATACTATTATTTAAAATTTCACCATCAATTCCCTTTATACTTACTCCCCTTACAGTCTTTTCTCCTTTAAAGTACATATCTATTATTTCGTTTAATTCATCCTTATTTATTTCAAGTACGGTTCCATCTATCCTAGCCTTTTGGATTTTACCTATTAACTGTACTGATACTTTTTCTTCAGATGCTTTATAGGAAGAGTTCCAGGATAGCAAATATAAGAATACACTGCAGAAAACAATGATAAGTATCAATATACTCAATACTATCTTAAGTATCTTTCTATTTTTTACAGCCATTATAATCTCCTCCTTAAATCTTTATATATCTTACAATTTCCATTTTATCATTTTATGTCATACTCTGTAAACAAATAAAGATTTCATTTTTTTATCATTACAACCTAAATTTACATATAAATACAATGTTAAAGGCTATAGATTTCTCTATAGCCTTTTATATTTATTATAGGCCAAATTGAGCTTTTAGCTTTAATGCCTCACTCGGACTCATCTTTGAAAGAATCTTGATTTGTAAATCATTCTGTTCTGCTAATGATAACTTGTCATACATAGATTCTACTTCATCCGCATCTGCTTTAGTATCATAGTTTGAATTAGCTATAACTTTGTTTATAGTATCAATAATTTTTGAAACTACTGCCTTTTCGTTTTTATTAGTTATAGTAGCTTGTACTGAATTTAATTTATCTAATACCGACTTTAGCTCTTCAGTATCAATTGATGATCCTCCACCGCTTGAGGAACCACTTCCACCACCAGAAGTACTACCTCCACCGCCACCAGCTGCTGGTGTTGCAGGAGCATTTATTACTTTACTAGATAGAGCCTGTGTAAGATTTGACACAAGAGTATCTGGTACTGCCGCAGTTCCTCCTAGTGCTGTAATATTTGCAGTAGCTTTAGCATTTTCCTTTATAAAGCTTTCAATAGCAGGTGATAGTGTTTTATACGTTAATACCACTGGTGAAGATGTTTTTACTGCTAATGCTGCTCCTGATAGAGCATCTGCAAACTCGTTTCCTGTAGGACCATCCCCCTGTACCACATATATACTATCAAACTTAAGCTTATCTTTAAAATATTTCATTATATTTAAGCTTGTCTCAAATCTATCTTTTCCACTTAATCTTACAGATGATGACGATAACTGTTGTGCAGCAGTATTACTTATAACCCCTTCGCCACCTATTATATAAGAGCTTTTAATAGAAGCTTTATTTTCATTTATATAATTTTGTATTGCTGTTGGCAATTGATCCTTTCCTGTTAAAAGGATAGGCATGTTATCCTGAGCTGCTATAGGCGCAATAGATAAGGCATCTGCAAAACCATAACCTGAGGTTACTGCCACCTTTTCAATAGCTCCTAGCTCTTTTGCCACTAACACTGAAGTTTCATACCTGTCATTACCACCGATACGTTTTATATCTCCTATGATAGTTTTCAATTCATTTTCTGCCTGCTGTGAAACAGATGCATATTTACCTATAATAAAAACATGCTTAGCATTTAATCTTTTTATTTCTTCTACAGTTTTACCATTAAGCTTACTGCTTGATGTTAAAAGTATTGGTGCATTATATTTCTTAGCCAAAGGTGCTGCACATAATGCATCTGCGTAACCTTCTCCGCTGGCAACTACTACATAATCAGAAGTTGTCCACCCTTGTTTTGAAATAGCTGCAGCTGTTTCATATCTGTCTTGTCCCCAAAATCTATTTGATGCTGCTAAAACCTTTGAAGAATTTATACTAACTATTGAAGTCCATAAAAACACACCTAACAGTAATGCAGTAAATTTTTTATTTTTCTTTAGCATATCTTACCTCTCTTTAATCTATATTATTTTATGGAGTTTTTCACATGCAGTTATTATTGTACCATTAATACATAAATTATTCAACATTGGTGTTTATTTACTAAAAGAACTCAGGAAAATTCCTGAGTTCTTACTGTTAGCTAGTTTAATTCACTAATATTAAATTTAACTACGTCACTTTCATCATAGAAAGAGTAGTTTCCTAAAGTTGAATCACTCATATCAAGTATATTTAATAAATTATTTATGTTATCTTCTCTTGATAAACTGCTTCCAAATACAGTGTTTCCATCTTTAACTATTTGTGTAACAGTATATAGTCCTTTGATTTCAACAACTGGAACAGCCTTAGAAGGATCGAAGTTTGCTTCTATACTATCACTTAATACTGTTTTGAATTCATCATATGATAATGTGTTATCATTGATTCTTTCTGCTATTGAATCTACCTTAAAAGTTCCATTAGGATTTATATACTGTGGATACTTAGCAGATACCTGTTCTAAAGATTCAGTAAATGTCTTTCCATTAACTGATATTAAATCAGAATTTGCTTCAATTTTATTTTGTACATTAGTTAACCTAGCTTCTATAGTAGCTACATCTAAATCTTGTGATTTATCAAATATGTCCTTAACTGATTCTAGATTTGAGTTTTTAACTCCTATTTCTATAGAATCACCACTAGTATCCACGTTGAAATACTTTCCAACTAGAACATCAGGATTACTAGGATCTGCAGGGAAGTACTTGCTTAAGCTTGCACTATTCTTTATATAGGAATTTAGCGTATCTCCTACAAAACCTGTTACATCATTAGAAGAAGTGCCGCCACCTGATCCGCCTGATCCGCCTGATGATTCTTTTGGTAAACTATCTTTGATTTGTGCTATAAAGTCATCTGATAGATTTGCTGTTCCACCTAGTATTGTTATTGTAGTACTAGATGTTAACTTTGTTTTAATAAGGTCTTCAGTAGAAGCACTTAATGTCTTTCCTGTTATTATTAGAGGATTTTTATTTTTAGCTGCTATTGCTGAACCTGATAGAGCATCTGCAAATTCATTACCAATTGGGCCGTTTCCTAATGCAAGATATACATTATTAAACTTGAAGTCTGCTGCAAAGCCTTTAATTACTTTTGCATTTGTTTCATATCTATCTGCTCCACCAAATCTTTCTGCTCCTGGTACTGCTTTCATTGTATCATCACTTACTGATGCGTATCCTCCAATTACATAGGTTTTAGTTATTCCACTGTTAGCCTTTATGTAATCTGCTGTTGGTTGTGATAATGTAGCGCTTTGAGTTAAAAGTATTGGCATTCCTTCTATTGCCGCTACCGGAGCAGCTGATAGAGCATCTGCATAACCTTCTCCTGAAGCAAGTACTATTTTAGTAGTTGTTCCAAGCTTTTGTGCAACTTTTACTGATGTGTCATATCTGTCTTGTCCACCTAATCTTTGTATATCAGTAGTTACTTCTGCTTTGATTTTATCTTCAACAGCTTGAGATACTACTCCTTGTCCACCTATAATGTATACATGTTTAACTTTTAATCTCTTTAACTCATCTAGAGTAGCAGCATTTAGAACATCCTTTTGAGTTAAAAGTATAGGTGCATTATTTACCTTTGCTAGCGGTGCTGCACAAAGTGCATCTGCATAACCTTCTCCACTTGCTATTACTGCATAGTCAGATCCACTTGTCCATCCTGTTTGAGAAACCTTTGCTGCTGTTTCATATCTGTCAGCTCCCCATAGTCTAGGACTTTCCGGTGGTGTTACTGAAGCTGCTTTTACGCTAGTTACTGCCGCTGAGCTTGTTATTAATAGCGAAGCAATTGTACTAGCCGATAAAGCTTTTTGTGTCTTTTTTTTCATCTTCTTTCCCTCCATTTTTCCAAATATTGCTTTATTATAAAATATTATTATAATACAAATAAAGTAAGCATTTATAATAAAGTAAAACTCCAATTCTAAGGCATTTGCCTAAAATTTAGTTCAA
This sequence comes from Clostridium sp. DJ247, assembly GCF_014231265.1. Taxonomy (NCBI): domain Bacteria; kingdom Bacillati; phylum Bacillota; class Clostridia; order Eubacteriales; family Clostridiaceae; genus Clostridium; species Clostridium sp. DJ247. The sequence goes on from NZ_JABAIW010000037.1 coordinate 14,189, forward strand.
TTTTTTGTATGCTTATATTTGTATACTTGTAGATAAAACTTCAAACTATTTGTATTATACTATATTACTGCATTTTTTCCAAGACTTGTTTAATAAATTAAACAATACGTAGTATACATTAAAATCTTTAAGGTATTACATAAATATTAATTATTAAACTTCTCAGCTGGTAGAAAAGACTCTATCTGAATAAAAAAAATAGATTATCAGTTAAATTTAACTGATGATCTATTTTTTAATCTATATTTTATTTTGTTAACTTATGGAACCAAATGAAGCATGTCCGTTTAACATATATTTAAATTTTTCTTGAGCAATCATATAGTCATTTATTGCATCCTGAGTGGCAGTCTTCTGATTATCCAATTCAAGAGCAGCAAAATTTAAAGTTACTTTGTCTATCAATCCATTGTCAAAATTCTGTTTTGCTTTGTCATAGCTCAATTGAGCAGCTTCCAATGCTACATTTTGAGTTTGCACATTATCTTCCATATTCTTCAAGTTATAATATGAATTCCATAGATTTACCTGTGTTGAAGTATAAGTATCAGTTGATTTATTTTCTAGATTCTGCAGGGTTAACTGTGAATTCATAGGTTCAGTTACAGAGTCATAAGCATACTTTGTATATATATCTACTTGTTTTTTTGAAAGATCGATGCTTTTTTGAAGGCTTTTATAGCTATAATCATTTTTTGATGCATCAATAATCTTATTTTCTATATCTGTATCATCAAATTTAACAAAATTCTTTTTAGCAGGAGACAATTTCAAATCAGTATTAAAATTTAAACTCATATTTAAATATCTTTTTACAAAAAACAGTGAAATTTCCATCCGACCCTGTGGTAGCCTTATTGCAGATAACAAACTATTCTTTTTAACATATAATGGGTTTAATTCATCTTTAGTTGATTGTCCTAATTTTATTTTCTCCTGTAATTGATTTATTTGGCCATCCAAATCTTCTATATTCTTATTAATATTGTCTATTCGCTGCTTGTATGTTAAAACCTTCATATATTGTTGTTCCAGATCAAATTTCATAGTATTTAATCTTTCATCTTTAGTATTTTTTATGTCATCTAATGTGTTTTGATCACTTAATGGAGTCAGATCCCTTTGAATCACTAACTGTGCATACTGAACAGGTGCATATTGAGATTGAGCTTTACCTGACGTGGCAATAGCTATAGATTGTTGATTATCCCAATTATACTGTTTATTTGCTGCATCTATTTGGCTGTCAATATTTTTTAATTCTTCATTACTACTTTCCAATTTGCTAATAGCTTGTTCTAATGTTATACTCACCACATTTCTTTCTGCAGAAGAAGCTTCTGCAAAACAAGTAGTGGTTACATTTAGAGAAATAGCTATTGCAATTAAAAAACTTAATTTCTTTTTCATAAATTTTCCTCCACACTTATTTGTTAATTTGTTCTTTATTATTTTAACTGTTTACAACAACTTTTTCTAAAGTTCTTAAACCCTTTAAAATAATATCTATATCCTCAATACTTGCATTTTTAAATACATTTCGGAAATGATCTATATAATACTTGTTGGTTTCTTCTTCCAGCTTCAATGCTTTATCTTCCATGATTATTAAAACTTTTCTTCTATCCACTATATCTCTTTCTCTTCTAACCATGCCTTCTTTAACCAATTTGTCTATTAAGAAAGAAGCTGTACTATTTGGAATTCCTGAGGCTTCACTTATTTCAGTTAAGGTTTTAACTTTTCCTTCCTTTAATTGATTTATTATTAAAATTTCAGGAAAAGTAAGTCTTTTACACCTGCTATCACTACTCATCTTTCTATTCATCAACTTAGATACAGCTTCTATTTCCTTTGCTATTTCGTAAATCTTATCCTTACACATGCTGCCACCTTTTAATTTAGTATCCTATTCCTGAAACTCCTATTGACTGATTAGACAGTCTTGTAAATAAATATGCGTATCCCTCCAGTATAAATTTATACTCATCCTGAGTCACCATATATTCATTTACTGTTCTTTGTGTTAGGTTTTTTTGTTTATCTAAGTCTAAGGCTGCTGAGTCCAGAGTTGCTTTGTCTGTGATTCCTACATCAAAATTTTTCTTTGCCTTATCGTAGGTTTCCTGTGCACTCTTCTCAGTAAGTCTCTGAGTTTCTACTGCATTTTCTTTATCCTTTAGAATATCGTAATAAGACCACAGCACATGCTGTAAACCATCGTTAGCAGTAATTAGTGAGTTTTGTAAATCTACTATAGTGGATTGAGTACTGGTTTCTCCTGTGAAGGAATTATGAGAATACTTAAAATATATATCATTTTGCTTTTTTACAATATCTATATTGTTCTTAAGTGACTTTCTGCTGTAATCTTTATCGAATGCAGCATAAATTTTATTTACTATATCTGTATCATCGAATTTAACATAATCCTTTTTTGCAGCGGATAAATTTAAATTTTTATTTAAATCTATGTTTAAATACTGCTTAATAGTTAACAATGATTGATCAATTTGATGTTGAATATCACTTATTTGAGAGGAAAGTTGGATTTTTTGAAGATTTAATGAATCTAATGCATCGGAGGCTGCTTGACCAACTTTTATTTTTTCCTGAAGTTGTTTAATTTTCTCATCTATGTTTGCTAAGGTCTTATTTATATTATCAATCTGATCTTTACAGGTTAATACATTCAAGTACTGTCTCTGCATATCAAATTTTATTATATTTAATCTCTCATCTCTAGATTTCTTAGCATCCTCTATTTTTTGTGCATCATTTAAGGGTACAACCTCCTGAAGCAACTTGGCTTGTAAATATTGATTGGTAAGAACTGCAGTTGGTGTCTTTACGCTGGTGTCTATGGTTGTAGCATAATTATGATCTATATCATACTGTTTATTTAGAATATTTATTTTATCATTCATAAGCTTTAATTCTGTATTATTTTTTTCTATGCTATTTAGTGCATCCTCCAAGGTTAAAGTTATTGTGTCATTATTTATTGATATATTATTAGTAGTATTGGATGGAACTGCTGGAGCTGCATCAGCAAAAGCAGCAGTGGTTACACTTAAAGAAATAGCTAAAGCAATTAAAAAACTTAACTTTTTTCTCATGATTTTACCTCCTAGTTTGTACCTATGCCAGAAGCATATTCAATTTTTAATTTTGCTAAACTTATATCTCTTTCTACAGTTTTAAGAGAATTCTCTGCTGATTTGAAGTTTATTACTTGATCTTGAAAATCTATTTTACTAATCATACCTAAATTATATCTCTGTAGGGCTTGATCATATTTTTTCTTTTCAGAATTATAGTTTAGTAATTGAGGCTGCAGCTTTTGTATTTTACTTTGTAAATCATTATACAAACCATTTATTTCTATAGATATGTCTATTTTATCAGTATCTAATTGATTTTCTGCTTCACTTACACTATACTTTCCAATTACATATTCAGCCATATATTTATAAGGGTAAGCAGCTTTAACACCAGCAAACTCAATTTTCTTCAATTTAATCTTTTCATTACCATTTAAAATTTCTGCTCTATTTTTTAAGGCATCATTTAAATAATCATTATAGGTCTTTACAATTGGTTTATCTACAGCAAGATCCTTTGTAAAACCATTATATGTAGTATTTATGTTTGAACCTGAAATTTGATTAATAGTCTTTGTAATTGAATCAAGCTTTCTTTCAGCTTTGTTTAGTTGAGCTTTTTCATCATAATAAGCTTGTTCAATACTTTTGCTGTCAGCTTTCGATATAGTTCCTAGACTCAACTGCAATTGAGCTTTTTTATATTTAGCTTCTGCATTTTCAAAGTTCTGCTGTTCTAAATCTAAAGCTTCTTCAGCATTCATAAAGGAGATATATTGAGTATATAGGTTTAACTTTACTCCATTTTTTGCCGCTTCCTTTAAATTTGTATATTCATATATATTATATTTTGCCTCTATATCAGCATTACCTTTTCCTTCACCTCTAGTAGCATCCTTATAAGAATTTTTAAACTTTTCAATAGATATATCCATACTTTTAATTTGATATGAATTTTCAATAGCCATATTCGTAATATTGTCTATATCCAGTGGATTTCCTACAGCCTGTGCTGAAACTGTAGATGAAATCATTGCAGCCATTATGGCAGCTATACAAATTAACCTAACTTTTTTCATATTATTCTTAATACCTCCTATTTAATTATTGTTAACAGTGCCATTTTTAGTATTCTAGTTAACACAAAATATTACAGTAACTCTTTCCTTAATATTGTTATGTGCCATACCATTTCCTTAGGTGTAAAATACTTCAACCTTGAAACAATTTTATCATATAGATAAAAATATTTCTATACATATAATTTATATTTTTTGTTAACATGGTGGAACTTCTACATAATAGGTTATTGAAAATTCGTATCAAATTAATGGTGAAATTTTCAAAATAAAAACTACCAGAATATCCATAATTCTGATAGTTATATTTTATATAATAAATATTTAGTATGCATTTTTATTTACAAAACCTTTAAATACAGTTAAAAACATAATTTTCATATCCATCCAAAGGCTCCAGTTTTCTATATAATATATATCACACTCAATTCTTTTTTCTATGGAAGTATCTCCCCTCCAGCCGTTAACTTGAGCCCACCCTGTAATTCCTGGACGCACTTGGTGTTTTACCATATACTTTGGAATTTCTTCCTTGAACTTGTCTACAAAATAAGGCCTTTCTGGTCTTGGTCCGATGATACTCATATCTCCACTAAGAACATTAAATAATTGAGGTAGCTCATCTATACTGGTTTTTCTAATAAAGGATCCAAATTTAGTTTTTCTAGAATCATTTTTTGTTGTCCACTTTATTTTTTCTTCTTCATCTTTTTGAACATGCATAGATCTAAACTTATACATGTTAAAGATTTTTCTATTTAAACCCACTCTTTGTTGTTTGAATAACACAGGACCTGGAGAAGTTATCTTAATTATTAATGAAACTATCAGCATAATAGGTGAAAATATTAGTACTGCTATAAACGAAGTTATTATATCTATCATTCTTTTTACAAATTTATTTAGTAGATTGTCCAATGGTACGTATCTTATATTAATTATAGGTAACCCATCTACTTCTTCCACATAAGGTTTAGCTGGAATATATTTGTAATAATCAGGTATAATTTGAGTCCTTACTCCGCTTTTCTCACAAGTATTGATAATAAACCCAAGTTTATCATATTCTTTTATACTTAATGTAATAAATACTTCATCGATGTGAAACTTATTCAAATACTCTTCTAAACTTCTAATTCCATCTAAAATTACCTTTTTTTCAACTGAAGCCGCTATTTCATCTAATGCTAAATCACTTTTACTATAATCACTTTGCTCTAAAGATGTCTTACCACTTTTTAGGTTGTCATCTAATATACCTACAACATTGTAACCCCAGTGTTTATTCTTGTGTATCTTATCTAATAACTCTAATGTTAAATTACTAAAACCTATAATCAATATATGTTTAAGATTATATCCTTTTTTTCTCATAAGTCTAAGGCATAATCTTACAAAGCCTCTCTCTAGAATCATTAGTGTAGCGCAGTTAACAATAAATACTGCAAGTAAATATCTTGAATAATCTATATACCTAAATAAGTATAATAAAAGAACAAATATTAAAATTCCAAGTATATTGGCCTTTAATATATTTATTGTTTCTTCCCACATACTCTTAAATCTATATGGAGTATATAGTTTAAAAGCATTGTATAAAATTAAATATGGGGGAATCATCAATACTACTGGCTTTAAATATTCTTTAAATCTTAGATACTCACCCTGGCTAGAAACGTAAACAATGCCACTCTTAAATCTTATATACCATGCAAATACCAGTGAAAATATTAAACATAGAATATCTAAAAAGACTAAGAGTCTATTTAAGTATCTTTGGTTTTCTTTTATCATACTAATCTCTCTTTCTAAATAATATTACATGTGAATTCATATTTTATCATTAAATTCTCTAATTTTTTCATGAATAAAACTCGTAATTTCACCTTTAAATCTATCTATACTAAATCTTATTGCGTTTTTTCTTATAACATTCTTATCAAAGTTTTTATAGTTAGCTTCCATTTTTAATACGGCATCCTTTAATGATTGTTTATCTTGATTATAAAAAAATATTCCAGTTTCATCTTCTATTACAGTCTCTAAGGTTCCTCCCTTGCCATAAGCAATAACAGGTCTCCCGCAAGCTTGTGCTTCTACAGGAGTAATCCCAAAATCCTCTTCTCCTGGGAAAATAAAGGCTTTACATTCTCTATAGTACTGGCGTATTTTCTCATCAGTTAGTCTTCCTAAAAAGGATATATTACTGTTACTTATAGCTTTATACTTTTTAAGTTCTTCACCTCCGCCTACAATAACTAGTGGAAGATTAAGTTCATTAAAAACCTCAATAGCTAAATCAACTCTTTTATATCCTACAAGTCTTGATACTATAAGGTAGTAGTCACCACATTCTCCTTCCGGCGTATAAAAATCTGTATCTACAGGAGGGTATATTACCTTTGAATTTCTCCTATAGTTCTTTTTTATTCTTCTTGCTACATTGTGGGAATTGGCAATAAAATAATCTACTCTATCTGCTGAAAGTCTATCCCAAATTCTTATTTTTTTCATTTGGGAAGAAATAATCCATTTCATAATCATATTTTTGTCTTTTATATACTCATGATATAAATCCCATCCGTATCTCATAGGGGTATGACAATAGCATATATGCAACGCATCTGCCTTGGTTATTACACCTTTTGCACAGCAAGTAGATGAACTTATAACCAGGTCGTACTCTGATAAATCATACTGTTCTACTGCATGAGGCATAAGAGGAAGTAATTTTTGATACTTTGTTTTTGCAAAAGGTATTTTTTGAAGGTATGAAGTTCTTATATTCATTGCATTATATTCTTCTGGCATATTATATTTATTATGTACAAATACATAAACAGGGGCTTCAGGAAAAATTTCATGTACTGCTTTTACAACCTTTTCCGACCCTCCAATTCCGCTGAACCATTCATGTATAATTGCTACTTTCACTATTTAGTCACCTCTAGTTCTATATTATATGTTTTAGAACCTTTTTCCTTAAACCAAGTAACACCTTCATGAACCATATCTAGTTCAATTTTATATTTTCCTATTTTACTTGGAGAGGTAAGTTTTAACCATAAATCTGTACTTTCCCCTTGTCTTACTGAGTTAGTTAGCTTTGATCTGTCACCTTCTAATACAACCTTATTATTCTGATCTAATATATGGTAGGATAAATTTATATTGTTATCCTTGGTCCATGTCATAGTACCAAGATTTTTAATATTTACTTTAATATTCTTTTGTTCTGAAGCTTTAAGCTTTACGCTAGAAATATCAGATTTTATTTGTGCAATGTACTGATTCCTAATACTCTCTTCTTGCTGTGCTATGTATCTTTGCGATGCTACTTTTGAATTTAAAATTAACAGTCCTATAATAACTATAGGTAAAAATCCAAATATAATTATATTTTTAATTTTACTCACTTCTGTACCTCCGCTATTTGCCCATATAAATCAATTATACTATCAGCAGTTTTTTCCCAACTAAATTTTTCACATTGCTTTAAGCCCTTATAGGTTAATTCTTTTCTTAATTCATTATTGTTTAAAACTCTCAATATAGCTTCTGAAATACTATCAACACTATGAGGATTACAGTATACACCTGCATCTCCTACTACTTCAGGCAGTGATGAGGTATTAGAAACTACTACTGGTACTCCACAACACATAGCTTCTAAAGGAGGTAATCCAAAGCCTTCATATAAGCTTGGATAAACAAACATCTGTGCTCCACTATATAATGTTGTTATATGCTCCTGATCTACGTAACCAGTATATACTATATTTTTGAAGCATTCTGCAGCACTAGCTTGTGTAAATATATCCTCATACAGCCAACCCTTATTTCCTACTAAAACTAATTTTATATCCTTAATTTTTTTATATATTTTTTCAAAAGCTTTCAACAAACTAACAATGTTTTTTCTAGGCTCTAATGTTCCTACTGCTAATATATAGTTTCCTTCAATGCCATATATCTTTTTGATATATTCTATATGCTCTTTATCATAAATTCTTTTAAAATCAGGCTTTCCTGGATAAATCACTTTAATTTTATCTTCTACTTGTGGAAAATACTCTATTATATCTTTTTTTGTGCTTTCTGAAACTGCAATTATTGCTGCTGCTCTGTTAATACTTATAGGTGTTAAAGTTTGTTTTATTTTTCGACTCTTCTTAGTAAAGGTTTCAGGATATTTATAAAAAGTTAAATCATGTATAGTTGTAATAAAAGGTGTTTTTATTGGCATTATTGGGCTACTATAATCTATAAAATGTACTAAATCAAATTTAGGATATTTAAAAGGCATTATAAGTTGTTCGTCAAACATTCTTTCATATGGATTCTTATAATCTTTTCTGTATACTACATTTTTATAATTAAATCTTATATGATTTTGCAGAAAAAATGTATAATCAATATTTGTTTTATGAGTTAAACTTTGTATTAAATTATACCCGTATTGACCAATACCCGCTCTTTTCTTATCAATAAGTAATCCATTGAATGCTATTTTCATACTATCTTTCACCTAGTTCTATATATATTTCTACCAAAGTATCCACAGATCTTTTCCAAGTAAACTTTTTACTTTGTTCTAAGCCTTCACTTATAAGTTTATCACTAAAATCTTCATTATAGCTTAGTAATTCCATCCCGCTTACTATAGCTTCAATATCCTTAGGTTCTACAAGTATAGCCGCATTACCACACACCTCAGTAATAGATGAAGTATTGGAAGTTATAACCGGTACTCCTAATGCCATAGCTTCAAGTACAGGCATACCAAAACCCTCATACAATGATGGAAACAAAAATGCTTTAGCCATTTTGTAAAGATATGCCTTATGTTTTTCATCAACGTAACCAGTAAAGATAATTTCTTTTGTCAATGAATGTTTTTCTACTTTATTAAAAATAGATTCATAGCCCCATCCTTTTCCACCAGCAATAACAAGCTTTATGTTATCTTTGTTTTTCTTTTTATATAAAGCAAAAGCTTCTATTATAGACTCTATATTTTTTCTTGGTTCTAAAGTTCCAAGATATAAAAAATACTGCTGTGGAAGGTTATACTTTTCTCTTACATAGTTTATATTTTCATATGTAAATTCCATACTATATAAGCTTTCATCAATTCCAGGAGGTACTATTTTTATTTTTGAAGCTTCAATATTTAAGTATTGCATTATTTCTTTTTTTGAGTTTTCTGATACAGTTATTATTAAATCAGCTCTGTTAGCAGATCTTTCTAAATCATTATTTAATCTTTTAAGGTTTGCCTTAGTCATAGTCTCCGGAAACTTTTTATGAACCATGTCATGTATAGTAACTATGGTTTTTCCTTTTATACCTGGTGGAATAATAAAGTTAAAAAAATGGTTGATATCACTTCTAGTTTTAAACAGTATATCATACGGTACAGGGACATAGTTCCACATTCTTCTATATACACCATATGGAATAGCCTTACATGTTTCAATATTAATATTTAAATCTTTTATGCTATCTTGTACATCGTTTCTTCCTAGAAAGTTAAATACTTGTCCATTTAATTCGATGTTTCTGCTAATAAGTTCTTTTATTATATTATAAGTATACCAACCTACTCCTGATTTAGCTTTTAGTATAGGCTGAAGTTCTAATGAGACTTTCATAATTCTTTTCCTCTTCCTATAATATATATAATATTATTATACATGCAATAGCCCAAAGAAAAATTGATGAAACTAATGGTAAGTCTGATAACAATATTTCATCTGGACTATATCCTTTACTCTTTGTACTACTTAAATACTGAAATCTAAATATTGAATACAAAACTATAGGAATAGTTATCATCATATATCTATTTTCATTTACAAGAAAAGTATAGATGCTATAACTAACTATAGTAGATGCTATAATGCTTATTAATATACTATCTATGAATTCAATAGAGTATTTTTCCAGTGATGCTCTATGTAAAAGTGCATCTTCTTTTAAAGTTACTAGCTCATTTCTCCTTTTACTAAATCCTAAAAATAATGAAAGAAGTAAAGTACATAATATCAGCCAAGGCGATATGTCAACATTTATTACTACTGTTCCAGCATATACTCTTAATACAAATCCAAAAGCTATAAGCATAACATCAACAATAACTATATTCTTTAATTTAATAGAGTATAATAGGTTATTAATTAGATATAATGTTATTATTATACCAAGTTTAATATTAAGTTGAAATGACCATATAAATGTTATTATTAGAATTAAAATTAAAAAAATTAAAGCCTCACTTCTTTTTATAATTCCAGATGCAATTGGTCTAAATTTTTTTCGTGGATGCTTTTTATCACTTTCTAAGTCAACTATATCATTAATAATGTATACACTAGATGATATAAAGCAAAATAATAGAAATGTTTGTACAGTTTTAACTATAAAATCTATAACAAATATATTATGCGAAAATAAAATTGCAGCAAATATAAAAAAGTTCTTTACCCATTGCTTAGGTCTCATTAAAATTATATATTTTTTTACACTATTCACAAGCACACCTCAATTAACTAATTTGTTATCTCTACGGGTATTCTAATTGTTTTATTTCCCTTATCTTTAAACCAAGTAACTTCTTCTTGCACTAAATCAATTTCTAAAATATATTTTCCAATTACTTCTGGTGCAGCTATTTGCATTTCTGTTAATATTGGACTGCTTGGCTTTATTATCATTGGTAAATTAGTCCTAACACCATCATGAATAACCATTTCACCATTTGTATTAAGCCAATGGTATGAAAGTGATATAGTATGTTTCCCACTATTTATTCCATTATTCACCCATGTAACTTTACTATTGTTAACTGATTTTATTTTTATATTCTTATTAGTATTTTTTTTCATATTTTTGATATTATCCAGTACATCTAACTGAACTTTAAATCCACCGTTCAGTATAGGTCTATATTCCATCCTATCATAGGATAAAACATCCTTCGGTACGTTTATATAAAATAATTTTGTATCATCATTTTTATATATCTTATATTTATTAAGAATCGATTCATAATAATCCTTATCAAACTTATTAAAATATACTTCTATATTATATAACCCACTATAATTAGTTAAAATCTTACTTACACTAGTTTTATCTGCATATACTATTGGTGTCTTATCAGTAAATGTAGTTTCTTTATTTAATACTCTTTCCCCAAAAGTCTCAAAGTCCGGCGAGTACAGTACAGGGAAATTATTCAATGTTATTTTAGCCAATGGAGTAAGATCTAAATATGATATATTACATATAAACGCCCCATAGTTATAAAACATACTGCCTTGATAGATTATAGCAATAATTAGTAATATCTTAATAATTATCTTATCTATATGAATACTATTAATTATAAAAAATATAATTATTGGCATCATCCAAGTAGAATATCTATTTATTCCTGCACATCCATGATTCCAATTTGTAGTTTCACAACTAAACAAAACCATGATTAATATACATATAGGATAAATGAGTTGCTTATAATTTCTACTTTTAATACACAAATATATGCAAACGAAAAATAAGATTACTACTATAGGAATATAAAAGATCATTCCCATATTCATATCAAAAAATATATCATAAACTCGTTGTATGGATATTTCCTTTATACTGGCAAAACCCTCTCTTACTATTAAGTTCGGAGTACCAAAATTATATAGATAAAATAGACTTGGTACAACTATAGGAAAACAACTAAGTAATGTTATACACACATCTTTAGCGTTAAACTTTCTATAATTAGTGTGAAAATATTTAATAATATATATTAAACTTAAAAATATGATTGGTGGATTTTGCATAGAAGCTATTGCTGAAACGAAGATAGCTAACTTAAATTTGCTTCTGGTAAATAACGTTAATGATATAATTACTAAGCTATAACAAAAAACTTCAGGATGCGTCCATCTCAAATACCATAATATAGGATTTATCATTAATAATAATGCAACATATCTTCGTTTTTGTTCACTCATATTTAAATACTTATATGCGAAAACTATAGAAAATATAAATAAGGTAGCATTGGTAATTTGAAAACACCTAAATTGGTTTATATCTAAAAATTCTAATATAACTTTAATTGGCACATTAACTAATGAATAAAACCAAAAATGATATGAATACATTTTACCTGAAAAAGATTTAAAAAATCCACTATACGGGTCTGGAAACTGCAATATATTGTTATCTCTCAGAAAACTTTGTGCCGCTATTATGTCAGAATTAGTTATATTAGGAGTAAAATGATTTTGGAAAGCTTGAACCATGTAAATATATTCAAATCCATCTCCATATCTTTCAGGTTTAATTAATATACCCATAGCCACTAATATAATTAATGATAACAAAACTAATGTTATCTCAAAAATATTTTTTCTAAAAATGTTTTTTATTATATCTATTAGAGTAAACTTAGAACTACTTTTAGTCTCAAAAAAACCAAATATTTTAGGATATATTAATCCTATAGTAATTACTCCTGATGAGTAAAACAGCAAAAGTAAAAATTTATGATGTAAAATTATATTTATTTTAAAATGTTTTAAAAATATGTCTAAAATCATGAAACTAAATACTTGATATAGGTACATTGTATAGCCATATTTTGAATATAAAGTTACTATTCTTCTTAATAATGGTATTTTTACTATCTTTACTATATAGTCCTTAATTAATATTAGTATGCTAAAACAACCAATATTATAAAATAAAAAGACAGAATTAGGAGGAAACTTATTTATCTGCATATCGTAGCTATATCCCTGATATTTTATTAACAAAAATGTAATTAATAAGCTTAATACTGATAAACAAGCTAGCTTCACTTTTTTAATATTAATAAGGTTTATATCTTTATAAAATAAACCAAGGTATACCCAAAAAGTATAAAAAACAGTCTCCTTAATATACTCATACCATTTTATATTTTTATTTCTATCTAAATAAAAAATTATAATGATTATAATAATAAAAGGTATATATTTAAATTTTTCTGTTGAATTTTTATATAAATACTTTAAATAAGGATATAATATCATAATTATTAGATATATTGGAATAAACCATACATGCCATGATATAAATGGCAAACTTGTTTCATGACTCCCAAATGGATTTAACCAACTTAATAATAATTTTAGATTAAATATGGTATCTTTATTTGCATTATGCATAATATATGTGTTATAAAGGATTATTATAACATAACACACCAGGGAATATGAAAAATATGGAATTAATATTCTCTTTATTCTAGATATATAAAATTCCTTTAACTTATATTCCTTTAAAGAATTAGAAGCACCAGTTATAAAAAAAATTATTGGCATTTCTACCAGAAAAAAGGATTTATAACTATTAGATATAACATTAGGCCAATATAAAACGTGTATTACTCCTATGATATACATCATAATCAAACCACGGAAGTAATCAAGATTTATATCTCTATAATTACCTGCATTTTTCAATCGATACTACCTCCAAGTTAACTTTATATTCTATAGCAATATTTATAATTTTATAGGCTTAAGTACTAAATACATAACTAAATATCCTAACATTATTAGGATATTTAGTTATGTAAATTAATCTTTATCAATTGCTGACTTTAAAAGTTTATTTACTTCTTCCCCAACAGCTTTCCATGTGTACTTATCTCCTACAGTTTCAAAACCCTTTTGTCCCATAGCTTCAGCTTCTTTAATGTTTTTCAATAGATACTCTATTTTATCCTTCAAATTTATTTTGTTGGCATATAATCCATTTACCATGTTTTCAACTAATTCTGTAGATGCAGTACACATTTCATTTACAACCACTGGCTTTTTTTGCATCCAGGCTTCTAAAACCACTATACCAAAGCTCTCACTATCACTCATAGTAACCAAGCAAAAACATTCATTTAATGCACCTAACACAACTTCTCTACTTTGCTCACCCAGGTATATAGCATCTTTTTTATCAATTAATTCTTCATCTTCATCTCTACCAATAAGTACTATATTGCACACTTTTTTGTGTTTATTTATCTCTTTTACAGCCTCTATTACACTTCTATAGTTTTTAGATCCAGCTTTTCTTCCTAAAACAAGAATAAACGGTAAGTCAGAGTTATATTTTTTCAAGAATTCAGAAGTATTTATATGCAGATATTCTTCTTTATATATACCTCCACCTGGAATATAAGTACTTTTAGCTTTTAATTTATCATAAAAAAGACTTATTGCTGCCCTCGGAAATGCTATGTTATTATCTGCTTTACCTAACGCCTCTAAATAATCTTTCCAGTAATAAAACTCATCATCAATATGAAAATGTGGTAATATAACAGCTGGTACATCATACTTTTTTGCATATTTTTCTGCTATTACACTACTTGAAAATGGAACATTATGCCCTATTACTACATCATAGTTAACTATGTTTCTTTCTAACCAATTCTCTAACTCCTGAGATACTGGTCCTCTTGTTTTTTGAAATAGCTCATTGATATAACCTTGTCTATTCATTGCATTACATATTAATAGATCAATATAATCATCTAAGTAATTTTCCTTCATGAATGATTTATAATCTTTCCCCAATGAAAGCTTCTCAATTCTTTCTTCTGTTTCATATAAAACTTCATGTACTTTTATGCCTAGTAGCCTTGGATCCTTATTTTTCACAGAAAAAACTTCCGTCTCTAATTCTAATATTTTTCCACCATCTAACTTAACTTCAACTTTGAATTGATTACTAACCTTATCATTAAATATTTCCCTTCCATCCAGTCTTAAGATTAAATATTTTGAACTAGGCGAATATCCTTTGATAGTAATCTTACTAGCTCCATTTACATATATTAATGATTTACCACTTGACCACATTTCATATTCATCTCTTGATTTTTCTGGATAGTACCATCCACCCATAAGTATAGGACTAATATATTTATTTATGTTTTTAGTTGACATTTCTAAAGATTCTTCCATCCAACACTTGTATAATTCTTTAGAATTATTATACTGCTCACTTTCAGATAATACATCAGTGTTAAATTTAAAAACATTCATGTTATGTATTTTATAATTTTTTGTATCTAAATCTTCAAAGGTATACTCAGATGAGAAGTGAAATTTGTTTTGAAGATCTTTTATATCTAATGATAAAACATCTATTTTAAAATCACCAATGCTTTGCAGCTCTTTTAATATGTTCAGCATATAAACTTCAGCACCACCTAAAGGTGGATCTGTAAATCTATAAGTAACTACTAATAATTTTTTTTTATCTAAAATTTTTTCCTTAATTAATTTCTGAAAACTACCTCCAAGAACCTCCCAGGTCAACTCATTGTTAACATAGTTATAAGCGTTGCTAACCAATTTATTTTTCAACTCGTTCTTGATTATAATCTTTTCAATTTTTTCTCTAAATTCGTTAAGTTTGCAGACAATTACTTCTGACTCATTAGCTACATTATATCCCCTTACACCAAGCTCAGTTGAAACTACAGGTACCTTACTAGCAAAGTATTCCGCTAATTTCAAATTGGAACCTGACCCTGATATTATAGGATTTATAGCTACATCAGTAATTTTCAAAAGAAAATTCTTATAGTTATCACTTAACCGACCAAACATTAATACATTTTTAGGAATATTACAATCTAAAGCTTCACACACGCTACCTACAATAGCATAATACCATTCAGGCGTTTTTGGTGCTAACTCCTCAACAATGTACTTTAAAGATTGTATATTAGGATAGTGAGCACTTCCTATGAAGAATATTAATGGATGATCACCAAATAGATTCTTTACACTCTTATATACATACTTCTTATCCACCGGTATCTGTACACCATTCTTTATAGTTACAATTTCTTTATTTAACTCTTTATTTAGCTCTTTAAGCCCTTTATGATCCTCATCAGAAACACTAACAACAAAATCACATCTATCATAACAAGTTCGTTCAGCTAAATAAGCTTTTTGCACCATGTTTTCATACTGAGGATGTCCTTTTAAAATCTGCTTTTTTAATTCAGTTTCACAATTGTGACTCTCGTATATTAAAGGCTTTCCTTCTAAACCTTTTAATGTCATTACCATGTAGGGATGAGTTGCAATAACAACATCTACAATCTCATATAGATTTTTTATTGATTCCATTAATATATTATTTTCAGTACACATATAAGAGGTTACTATATCTGACACACTAATCCAATACATATCATTTTTTAACTTTTGTTCTTTTAAGTGTTCGCCAGTTTTAGGTATTGATATTTCCCAAAAGTTATCTGTAACTCTAGTTATATTAATTTTGTCTCTTTCATTTAAACAAACTAAAATAATATTATAAAATTTTGAAACTTCACTATATAACTTATTCACTCTTATTTGCCCACCTGATAAGGGATTAGAAATTTCAAAATCATTTAAAACTAAAATACTTTTTCTTGAATTGATATCAGGATTAATCTTATTAATATTATCCTTGATATTTATAGCAATATTTTCCCACGAATAATTTGCGTTGACATATTCTTTTCCTTTTAACGCCATGTTTTGAGATTGTCCTTTATTTGATTCTAATAACAATAACTTTGATGCAAAGTTATCTCTATTGGCAAGAATAAAGTGTTCTCCGTCTACTAGGTCTAACCCTCTTACTCCAACTTCTGTTGATATCATTGGAATTCCCGCAGATAGAAACTCTAATGTTTTAAGATTAGTACCTGCGCCAGAAAACATGGGATTTATAGCTAAATCGCAGTTTGAAAATAATTTCCTTTTCTCTTCATCATCTATTCGTCCAACAAGCCTAACATTTTCTTTTTCTATGGTTGAAAACTTATCACAACAGCTACCAGCTACTATAAACTCAACATTAGGGCATTTATCAGCTAGATCATTAATAATATATTCCACAGCCTCAATATTAGGTGGGTGTCCACTTCCAATAAAAAAAACATTGGTTTTACTTTGTGAACTACTCACTGTATTGTTTTCTAAATCAGATGGAGTTATACCATTAGGTGCTAACTTTATTTTATCACTATGGATACTAAAGTATTTAATAAATTTATCACGCTCTTCATTACACGTTGCAAAAACTAAGCTTGCTTCTCTAACAAGCCTCTTCTCAAGTTGAGTTATATATTCAATATAATTATCCGCTTTTTCACCTTTCCACATTTGTCTGACTAAGTCCGATTCTAGATTATGACTATTATAAATTCTAGGCTTATTATCTAAACCAAAGAATGTATCATACTTCAACATATATGGAAATTCGTGAATAATAATATCAACCTTACTATATAATTTATTGTAGTAATAGTGATACATATTTGGATATTCTGAACTTAGTGCACAAACAAGCGCTGAAACCTCTGAACATATATTTTCCTTATCAAGATTCATATGCAAGGTATCATGAATACTTTCTTTAGGAACTCTATATTCCCTAAAGGTATCTGAATGAGTAACTATTTCAAACTTATGATTGGGATAAGTTGGCGAAAGGAGGGTAACATCAAAATACTTACTTAAATTGCTGTAAATATTAAAATATCTTAACTCACCTCCACTAGCTGGAGGCACAAACGCCGGAAAAAAATTAAGAACAAGTATCTTTTTCATTGTTTTTTCTCCTTTTACATTCCTTTATACTTACAATAGCGTAGTCTTGAGGTCCATATAGCACTTTGTTAACATGCTCAATTGCTTTATTAAATTCATCTGTGCTTTCGCTAACTCCTTCTAAAGCCAATTGTGGAATCATACAATTTTCCATTGGATTTGAATATATCAGTTCATTAAGCTCAAACCCCTCAGAGTTCATAAGGAATTGTAAGGTAATTGGATGAACTGGTCTTACATGAGTTAAGTCCATATAAAACCAATTTGATATTGCTATAATATTTTCAGGATTTATGGTCTCAAGAATAATGACTCCTTTTTTCCTAAGCTTTCTATAGGCTAATCTAATAAACCTTAACATATCATTAGGTGTAAGATGTTCAATTACCTGAGCTGCAAAAATTCCATCCAAGGTGTCATCATCTATAGCCTCTAAATAGTCAAATAAGTCACTCTCAATAACTGAAAGATCTTTTTCTTGACACTGAATCACCATATCTTTATTTATATCTATACCTGTAGCTCCTATACCATTTTCTGCAAGAAGCTCTAAAAATTCACCTCTGCCACAACCAATATCTAGAACATTTTTTTTATCTCTAAAATATTCAACGTATTTAGTTTGTCTTCGTTTTATATCTTCTTGCGTTCCTCTAAATTTATCTTCAAATCCGAAGTAATCAATATCTAATTCTTCTTTTTTATCTTTTTCTATCATAGACTTCTGTATAGCGTTTACTTTATCATTTATATCCTCTAAAAGTACACTAATATTATTTATTGTTTGCACAACATTACTATTAAAATCTCTTTGTTGTTGAGCTATAGGGTCTATGTACCAAAAAGTAAATTTTCTTGTTAATCTTTTAAAGAATATTATAAACTTCCCAATGTATTTTCTATGAGAAGTAACCTTCCAGAAACTGATTATATCCCATTTAGTCGTAAGTTTTTCAATATGGTTATCTAATCTTTTTAAATTTAGATCTACATCATCATTTTCTTTTAATAACCCATTTTGGGTTTGTTCCTTAATTCCCATAGCTTTTCTCATTTGTCCCATAACTTTTTCTACAGTTAAATATGATTTTTCCACAATTACTTCACCCTTTATAAATAATTTAACACTCTATCCATTTGTGTTCGAGTCTTATTATACCAACCTCATCAGTTCTAGTCTCTATATTGAATGATGCTATTTTTTTAATGTAATCATATGGAATTCCATATCTATCATGACTAGCTACATCTAAAAAGTATTTACCCTTAAGTAGGTTAACATTAGGAATATCTATAGCTATTCTTCCACTTTTGCTTTCAAAATCAAACTTATCTATATAAGTATTTGTTCCATAGCAGCATACCTCATCATCCCTAAAGATTCCAATACCAAATACTATGTCATTAATCTGTCTATTAATTTTATATTCTATTAAAATTTTAATTTTCTCGTTACTATTAAAATTAGTTTTAATAACATTATTCTTATCTAAAAGAACCGTATTAGTTATTTCTATATACTTATTTCCCCATCTTAAAGAAGAATCTGATTTTTTAGTGTCTTCTATACTATCATTTTCATTAGAATGAGTATCTACTTCTGAATATTCATTTAGTTCATGTTTCTCCTCATTGGATTTTATATTATTTTTTTCACTAACATAGTCCAAATAATCATTAATTACTTCCTTTGCTTTACCGTCACTTTTTATTAGTCCATCCTTTATCCATACTGCTCTACTACATAATCTTTCAACCATACTGTTATCATGAGATACAAATACAATGGTTATACCAGAATTTTTAAGTTCTATCATTTTTTCAATACACTTTTTTTGAAACATTATATCCCCGACTGCTAATATTTCGTCTATTAACAATATATCTGCATTAACATTTATGGCAATGGAGAAAGCAAGTCTAGTATACATACCAGATGAATAAGTTCTTACTGGGTTATCTATAAAGCTTCCTAACTCAGAAAATTCTATTATATCTTTTAATTTTCCATCAATCTCCTGCTTACTAAGCCCAAATATAGATGCATTATTATAAATGTTCTCCCTTCCTGTCATATCTTGATGGAATCCTGCCCCTAACTCCAGCAGACTTGAAACCCTTCCTTTTATTTTGATTTTTCCTTCATTAGGATATATTATTTTAGTTAATAACTTAAGTAAAGTGCTTTTTCCACACCCATTCTCACCAATCAGTGCAACGGTCTCCCCCTTAGTAATATTTAAACTTACTCCTCTCAAAACCCAACGTTCTTCAAATCTAGTTCTTTTTGCGAAAAGAATTTTTTCCTTGAGAGTACTGCCTTTGTCAAGGTATATTTTAAACTTCTTATACACATCTTTTACTTCTATTACATTCATGCTATATTTCCTCCGCAAAGTTTCTCTGTAACTTTTTAAAAATACTATAAGAAAAAATCAACATTAGAAGTCCTGTTATTAATGTAATTAATAGGGCTTTGATGTCTGGTAACTTTCCGTAATATAAAATATCTCTAAATGAATTTATTATTACTGTCATAGGATTTAAGAAGAAAAAGTTTAAATACTTCTTAGGCACCATTTCTACTGGAAAAACAATAGGAGTTAAATAAAACCATGCCATAATAAAAATTCCCAGTATATGCTCTAAGTCTCTAAAATATACATTCAAGCAAGAAAAAAGCATAGAAAATGCTAATGTTAAAATATATTCTACTAAAATCACTAATGGCAATGCAATTAGTGCGTATGTAAGATGAATTCTACTTATTAATAATGCAGGAAATACAATCATAAATCCAAACAAAAGATTCATTAGCCCAGAATTTACAAGTGCTATAGGTAGAACTTCTCTAGGAAAGTATATTTTTTTTACTAAATCCTTGTTAGATATAATTATACCTGCACTAAATTGAATTGAGTTGGCAAAAAAAATCCATGGCAATAAGGCAACAAATAAAAACATTGGGTACTTTTCTATATTCATCCTCATTACAGTAGAAAAAACAATAGTGTAAACTACCAGCTGTAGTAACGGGTTAACAAATGTCCATAGAAAACCTAACACTGAGCCTTTATATCTAGTGCGTAAATCTTTTCTTACTAAATTATTTAACATTTCTCTGTATTCAAATAGTTGTTTTATATCTTCTAACATCATCAATTCTCTCCAGTTCGATTGTATCCAAGTATACATACTAAACTATAAAAAAGTGTATTTTATTACTTACTATTATATTTGTGTTTATACTAAGTACACTTTAATCAAATTATTTGTTAATAACTTTATCATAGATAGCTATCTTTTTTAAGTAATCTCAATTCATTTAATAATTTTTTAATATCTTGACATTTATCCTTAGAACAAATTAATGTAGCATCATCCGTATCTACTATAACTATATCTTCTATACCTATAGTCGCTAAAAGCTTATTTCCTCCCTGTATTATGCAATTTTTTGTATCTATACTTACTGCATTACCTTTTATAATGTTTCCCAACTCATCAGAAACTTGAACTCTTTCTAAGGCTGTCCAACTTCCAACATCATCCCATCCAAAATTTCCTGGAATAGTATAAATATTTTCGGCTTTTTCCATTATTCCATAATCTATAGAAATACCTTCAAATTTTGAATACTCTTGTAAAAGAACGTTATCCTCAGTATCTGTATCTAATGTTTCAGATATTTTTATCAATCCTTCATATAAATCAGGCATATGTGTTTTAATATTTTTTAATATTGTAGAAACCTTCCATACAAACATACCACTATTCCATAAGTAGTCTCCTGAAACTAAGTACTCCTCTGCTTTTTTCTTATCTGGCTTTTCTACAAATTTCTTTACTTTAAAAGATGCATATGCACTTAATGAATCTGTTTCTTCCTCAAAGTTTATATATCCATATCCAGTTTCTGCATAGGCTGGAGTTATTCCTATAGTTATAAGGTTCTCTCCTTTTTGTGCTTGTTCTACTGCACTTTTAAGTGTTTTTAAGAATAATATATTATTCTTAATTAGGTGATCTGAAGGTAAAACTATCATTACACCATCGGGATCCTTTTTAGCTATGTTTATAGCAGCAAGACCGATACATGGAGCTGTATTTTTTCCCATAGGTTCAATTATTATATTGTCTTCACTAACTTGAGGTAACTGTTCTTTTATTATACCTGAGTAATCTGAATTCGTAACTATATATGTATTTTCATACCCACAGAGACTATTGACTCTTTCTACTGTAAGCTGTATCATTGTTTTTCCATCATCTGTTAAACTTAATAATTGCTTGGGCATTTTTTGTCTACTTCTAGGCCAGAATCTTTCTCCTTTTCCGCCTGCCATTATTACTGCATGTATCATATCAAACAATCCTCTCTTTATGGCACAAATTAATCCAATAATTATTATTATTATATATATTTTGACATGCGTTATTATATCATATTTTCCAATTTATTTAAACTTGAAAAAAGTGTAACAAATAGTATTAAATTTAAGAACATAAGTACAGAAATCGCTGCCATAAGCGCCTTATAAAGTTTGTTTTTATTAATAAAAACATAGTAAAAGTCAAAGGGAAAAGCATAGCCATATAACTACCAATATAATTATAGTTATATAAGCTAGAATATATTATCTTATCTCCAAATTGGAACTTAAGCTTTGGTGCCATACTTTGAAAAGGTGACAGCCCACCCATAGGGTTAACTGTCACCTTTTAATTTGGTACTTACTATTTTATTAATTTCAAATGAGCTATATTTTCCATATTTCTAGCTGTAACTATCTCAACTGCTGCTAAATCTTTTCTAATTGATTCTGTTTCACCTTTAATATATGCTATATCATTAAACATTCTATCATGTTCAGATTTATTTACTTGAGCTAGATGTTCTAATGCTCTTAATATTTGAGTATGTTCATCAAACTTTTGAGTATGTTCATTTAACTTTTGAGTATGTTCATCTAACTTTTTAGTATGTTCATCTAACTTTTTATTCATTTGTTTTAACAAATCTAATATTTCTTTTTCCAAATAATTCACCACCATATATCAAATACTTGTAAAGCATTATAACATTATCTTTACAAGTATTCAACAGTATAATATTTTAAGATGTAACAAGTAGAAAAGTAATAACTTGTTACACTTTTTTAAGCATATCTATAACTTAATTGCTAGTCTTTTCTCTCTTTTCATCATCAGTGTTTAACTTATAGTTAATACTAACTCCAACCCCTAATAACACCCAAAAAACTGGTGCTACAGATACAACACTATCATTAAAGAATCCGGATCCTAAGTAACCTAAAACAGCTACAAATATAGCTAGTCCCACTATAGAATAAAAATCATTAAATTCTCTTTTAATATATAACTTAACACATGAAATAAAGTACATTAAAAATATAGCCAAAAATGCTACTAAACCTATTACCCCTATATTAATAGCATTTTGAAGATACAAGTTATGTGCCTTATCTACTATCATATTATCAGTATCATAAGCTATAAGCTTTCCTACATAATCATCCTGAGGAAACACCGCTGCAAAAGTATCTGGCCCATAGCCTAAAAGTATTGTATGCTTTAATAAAGGGATGCTTCTTGACCAAATATACCCTCTGGCAGATCCTAGCTTTTCTTTGCCTTCAAATCCCGATTTTTCAACAGGTTTTAGATCTACTACATCACCTTTATAGTTAATAAAATCGAATTTTCCATCATATGACAAAAACGACATTTTTAAATTGTCCTTTTTTACTGTTATAATATGCTTTTTATTGCTAGTAGTGGACTGATCTTCCTTAATTATATTATATACTTTATAGTTATCATCTACAAAAGTGATTTGTCCATTTGCTTGGTTAAAGTTATTTTTTAATTGATTTCCTGAAGTATCTTCAAAAACTATGTTATCTGAAACATTTTTTATCTTTAATGTTTGATTTGAATATATTATATTTACAATATTATTTTGTATATTAATATCCTTTAGAGTACCTTTATCTGATCCATTAGATTTCGTTAAATCTTGTGCATCCTGAAACAAAGAACCTATTCTATTGGCCAATGCTCCTTTTGAATATATATTAAATCCAATAACAGCAATAACAGCTATTAATAATGCACTTATAGTAATTTTCCAGTTTTCAATAAAAAACTTTCTCATTACTATAATTAGACCTATCATAGCAACTGCAGCACCTATAATACCAGCACGTGAATGACATAATATTAAATTTAAAAACATAAGAATGGTAACTAAAGCCATAGATATTTTTAAAAGTTTATTTTTTATTAATAAAAACATAGTAAAAGTTAAAGGAAAAAGCATTGCCATATAGCTTCCAACATAGTTATAGTGATATAAACTTGAGTATATTATTTTGTCCCCAAACTGAAAGTTAATCTTTGATGCTAAACTTTGATACTTTGCTGGAAGTATAAGTTTTTTTCCCGTAAGTGATTTATAAAAATCATGTCCAAAATACTGTAATATACCAATAATACCTATTATTAATGCTGAGCATATTAATGCAATAAGTATTACTTTTATACTTGATTTATTATTTACTAAGTTTATTGTTATAACTAAAAGTAGCATATATGCAAGTATTGCAAGCATACCTTCATATCTTTCTACAAATCCCCAAATAGCTATGTCAGTAAAATTTGAAAAAATACTAGCTAATATAACTAAAATTGAGTAAATAATAATAGGTATGTATAACTTAGTTTTATATATTTTCAAACTTTTGCTAAATAATTTTACTGCAAATACAAGAGTAGCTACACAGACTGATATCAATATCCATATGGATTTATAGTAAGAAAAGAAATCCATAATATTATTGACACCTTTCCAGTATTTATAATAATCTCCAGTGAGATTAATAGCTTTTCCGTATACAATTAATGGTATAATAGAAACAATAAAAGCTAAAGGTATTACCGAATACCAATTCCCTTCATTTTCTACTCCATATATATCTTTATAAAAGTCATCATGCATTTTTTTCCCTCCATTAGATTGTTTTTTTCTTTCACTATAGTATGTCCAATTACAATATACATAATTATAGTATCCCATTTTATTTGTAATTTCAACTTTATTTGTAATAATAATACACTAATAACATAAACCAATAAAAATAGCTATTAGACAGTACTTATAAGGCAATATTGTCTAATAGCTATTAAGTTATTTTATTAATTATTCATAAAATATTCAAATTATTATACAACTTAATTGACTGTAACGATTGCTCTGGCAGTCCATCCCAATCCTTTAATAGTGATTACTGCAGTTCCTGTTTTTTTAGATTGAATATATCCAAGATTGTTTACTTCAGCCACCTGGTTATCAGAAGAAGAATAAGTTATTTTATCTCCCGTAACTATTGTTTCATATTTAGTTGTTGAAGTATTATTTTTTATAGTTCTATCATATAAATACTTAGTTGAATTTACTATTTGTTTTAAATTTCCATCAGCATAAACAAATAATGTTATTAAGTTAAAGTTTTCTCCAATTTTCATTTTGATACTAGTAGAGTTTGTTTTTACTCCTACTACTCTTGTTTTATCCGTTTGACCTGAAATTTCACTTATGACATAAGGATTTTTTTCAGTTCCTTTTCCATTAACTATTACATTAGGCGAAATAATTAATACTGGATATACATCAGCTTTATTACTATAAAGTTGCTGTACAAAAGAACCATTTTTAGTATTTAAGACCCAGAAACTATATTTTGCTTTATTACTATCAAGTTGAGTTCTTGTCCACATATTATTGTTTTGCTTACCTAAGATATTTTGTATAGTCTGCATATCACTATAAGATGGTAATGATATCTTGTCATTTACAGTGAGATTATATTCAGAAGCTTCTGTACCTATTCCCCACTCATTGTAAGTAACTAGTCTTGTACTTGAGCCTAAACCATTAAGAAAATCATTATTTAAATAGGCTCTTATATCGGAGCTTGCATAAGTTACATAGTTATTTTTACCAAGCGCCATAGATGATATTGGTTGATTAAGCATTATATAGTTGTCTCCAATTAGTCTCCAAGTTCTTCCTCCCAAGCTTACGTATGATCCAACAGCTGCATTTTGAATACTTCCAAGCATAAATCCACTTTCTGCTTTAGTCTTTAATGGAAAAAATGTTACCGATAAAAAGATTACAAAAATCAAAGCATTAGTAGCAATTTTTTTCAATAAAATAACCTCCTATTAAGTATCACATATTTTACTGATTTCGTTATATATTGCTGTATATTATTATAATGTTTTATAATATAATATTACTATATTATATAAATAATACAAGTTTTTTATAAGTATTTTATTAATGGTTTTTATTTCATAAAATACATACATCATACTATAATTCTGTATTTTAAAGTACTTATAACCATAAATTTATAGTATAATATTTTATATTACCTTATGAAAAAGATAGGAGGGCCTGTAAAATGCAAATAAATTATACAAAATCCATGAGGAGAGCGTTTATTTTATCACTAGTTTTAACAGCTTCATTACAAACATCTCCTACAAAGGCTGCAGTTGGACAAGTTACAGAAGTTGGGGGCGCAGACAGCTACGAAACTGCGGCTAAAGTGGCAACTGCAAATTGGACTACTTCTCAAGATGTAGTACTAGTATGTGGAGAGGGTTATGCAGATGCGGTAAGTGCATCAGTACTGGCAAAACAATTAAATGCGCCTATACTTTTAACTACAGCTCAATCACTTAATGAAAATGCTAAATCTGCATTAGATACATTAAAACCAAAAAACATATATATTGTAGGAGGAACTGCCTCTGTATCCCAATTCATACGAGATAGTTTAAAAAGCTCTAACTATAACTTAATAGAATTAGGTGGTAAAAATCGATATGAAACTAACCTTGCTGTAGCAGAACAATTGGTTAAACTTGGTGTAAATGCTGATAATGTTATGTTAGTTAGCGGTGAGGGCTTTGCAGATATACTATCCGTTACTCCTATAGCATCTGCTAAAGGTCAGATACTTTTATTAGGAAATAATAATAGTACTTCTATGCAGTCTATAATAGACTTTGTAAAATCTAATAATTCAAAGGTTACAGTTGTTGGAACAACAAACTCTATAAATGATAGTATATATAATTCTTTAGGTGCTGTTAATAGAATAAATGGTGGTTCAGACAGATTTGAAACTAATTTAAATGTGTTAAATGAATTTAACGGTGATTTAAAAAATGATAAATTATTTATTGCTAATGCTAGTGGAAATAGATATGCTGATGCTCTAATAGCTTCATCTTTAGCGGGAAAATGGTCTTCTCCATTAGTATTATTAGATGATGAAAGTTCCTCATCTACATCAAAAGCTATAGACTATATAAAAAATAAGACAACTGCTTCAACAGATTTAAATGTTATCAGTGATACAGGTGTTGTTTCTAGCAGCGTTATTTCACGAATAAATTCTACAGTGTCTACACCTACTCAAAGTACAGATAGTGCTACAGTAAAATCTGTGACTACTAATGGACTTAATCAGATAAAGGTTGTATTTAATACACCTGTAGATGAAAATTCTGCAGAGCAAATACAAAATTATACAATTGATGGTTCTGTTTTAGGCTCAAATTCAGATACTGAATCAACAGCAACACTTCAAGAGGATAACAGAACTGTATGTATTACCTTCGCTCATTCATTTACACAGTCTAAAAGTGTAACTTTTGGAGTAAAGAATTCTATTCTAGATTTAAGCTTAAAAAATACTATATCTGCATTTACTCAACAACTTACATTCTTTGATGTAACTACACCTACATTACAGTCAGTAACACCTCTAGGTGGTAATAAATTAATAGTTAAGTTTTCAGCACCAGTTAGGATGACTTCTTCTGACCTATCTACTATGAAAATTAATAGACAAAGTATATCAAATTATGGTTTAAATACAACTGAAACTGTATTTGACAATCAATCTGGTTCTTGGTCAGATAAAGTAGAGCTTTATTTTAATTCTCCTCTTCCTATTGGCAGTAATACCTTTACTATGCCAAATGGAGAATTAGGCAAAAGATTTGATAGTGCTGCGGGATTTCCTATTACAGGCTCTTCTGTTAACTTTACTATTGATTCTACTTCAGGAACTCCAACAGTTACTGGTGTAACAGGTGATTCGAATAGTATTACTATTACCTATGATAGACCTATGGATCGTCTGTCAGCATTAGAGCCTGTTAATTATAAGCTAAATGGCAGCGTAGTTTCAGTATCAGATGCAAATATTGATTTTGTTGCTGGTTCAAATGATTCTGTTGTTAAGATAAAAGGATTAAGTTATCTTCTTAAAAGTGGTTCAAATCATATTACAATTAATGATAACGTTGAGGATACTTATGGAAATAGCATAACTTCTTACACAACTGACTTTGATAACGGAAACAATTTAGTTAAACCTCAAGTTACAAATATTACCATACGCAATGGACAAACTATGCGTATTAAATTCAATAAAGATGTTCAAGATTCTTACGCTACAAGTAAATCAAATTATAAAGTTTTAGATTCAGACGGACAAGATATTACTTATAAAATAAAGGATATAACTAGAATTTACAATGCAAGTAGCGGAAGCAGCAGCAGTGACACTTATGATCTTACATTTAAAGATACTGATACATTAAAAGGCTCAAAATATACATTAACTGTAAGTAATATACTTGATACAGAAACTAAACCTAATGTAATGGATAGTTATACTACTGTGGTTAACGGCTTAGATAAACAACTTCCAGATGTTACTTCAATAGTTAGAAATGTTAATGACAATCAAGAAGTGGTTATTTTCTTTAATAAATCAATGGATGAGTCAACGCTCACTAATTACTCTAGTTATTTCTTTTTAGATGGTACTAATACCACTCAAAGACTACCTAATAATGCTGTCATTACACCTGGTATAGATGATAAATATGTTATTATAAGTTTCCCTTCCAGTTATAAGATAAAGAGTGGAAGTGACGAAAGATATGTATTAAAAATAGGTGTAAAAAACATCAAAGACAGAGATGGCAAAATTTTAACAAACATGTCTTATGATGGTACTATACTTACGGATGATTATAATGGTCCTAAGCTTATTGATAACACAGCAAGACTTTATTACGTGGGTAATGATATAAAAGTTAGATTTTCACTTTCAGCTCCAATAGATATTTTAAATATAAGTGACTTTAAAGTAGCTGGACAAACTCCTGATAGCGGTCTTATAGACGGTAATGATGTAATTTTAACATATAGAGCTGGTGTTAACAGTAACAAAAAAATTGATCAAATTCAGTCAGCCGGTACTAGTACAACACTTAGTATATCCAGCAGTTCCTCTGTAGATGCAGCTGGACGAAAAATAAGAACTTCTTCAGATGTGGTACTTCTACCTCCTAGAACTCGTTCAGATTCATGGACAGCTCATAGTTCTGCAGGTTATAATACAGTTACTATAGTATTTGATCAATATATTGATGATGAAATAAAATCTTCTTATGTTGATGACTTTATATTTAAAAACGCCACAACTGGACAAGATTTGAAAGTTTCATATGTAACTGTTAATGGTAGAAATGTTATATACAACTTTGATAATGGTACTATGAAAATCGGTGACAGTATAAGCGTTCATGCTAATAGTGATGCATCTCTTATTAATATTAGAGATAACGAGAATATTAATGGAGATTATGAGGTTTACACGCCTACAGCTGATGACTTAAAGGATAGAACAATAATAGTTCATTAGAACATATATAAAAACAGTGAGAAGAAATTTTTATGTAATTCCTTTTCACTGTTTTTTATATTATTATTAAATAAATGCCTTCTAATAAAAATTATCATAGGAGTACTTTCCTATGATAATTTTTATTAGAAGGCATTATAGATAAGTAACTTATATTTTAAAATATGTATATTCTCTGAAAGAGTTTGAAATGAAAAATACTAAGGATAACCTATAAGGTTATCCCCGTATTTTATTTTAAGTTTAATTCAATCAATGATACTAGATATTAATGAATCTTAACTTGTCTAGTCTTAGTAGTATCATCGCTTGATGGTTTGTATTGAGCGTAGTTAGAGTTATCATCTTCAAGAGCTTCTATATCAGCAGAAGTGTTCTTTAATGCTACTCCAACAGTGTAAGTAGTTGTTTCTGTACTTGCAGTAAACTTGCTAGCTTTAGCATCTTGGAATATAAATACTAAAGTATTTTCGTTCTTAGCAACTTTATCAGCTTTTACTTCTTCACCATTTATAGTGAATGTATAATCATCAGTCTTGATTCCGCTGTGTAAATCTATAATATTATCAAATGTTAATACTACTGCTGCACCTGTAGTACCACTACCATCATTGTAGTTGCTAGTTGCATACCAGTAATCTGATGTAGTCTTCGGTGCTGATAAGTAATCATATACTTTTGTAGCTAATGTATCATTGCTAACTTTTGCACCAGTAATATCTTTAAGCACTAATGCTTTACCATCTACAACATCACCTGTTACCAATTCAAGTTTAGCATCAGCTCCTACTAATTTTATAGCTTCGATTTTCTTTAAAGTTTCAGCTTTATATAGAGGGTTATAAGCATAAGTTGGTTTTGTTGATGTTGGAGTAACACCTTTTGAATCTTTGTTGAATCTTAATACTATGTTAGAACCATCAATATTTACACTATCAGGAGTTTCTCCTGCAACTCTAAATTCACTCTTATCTAATGAATCTGAATCTATTGATCTATCAAATTGGAACTTAACTAATAGATCATCTCCATCATCTTCCACTCTATAAGTCTTATCTTTATAAATTACGTTGCTTGTATTGCTTGCTGCAATAACTGTTCCGCTGTTTGCAAATGAATCTATTATATTACCAGATTCATCTTTTAATCCTGAAGTAAGAATTTTGTATATTATGTTATCATTATCCTTACCTGGAGTTCCGTTAACATAGTAGCTTGATGGGAATTCTATTGTAACACTCTTAGCATCGTTGCTAGCTGTAATCTTAGTTGAAGATGGTAAGCTATTAGTATCTCCTGATGCATTTTGGTATTTGTAGTTAGATAAATCATTTAATGTATCTGTATCCATTGCTTCTGTGAAGAATAGAACAACTTTGTGGTGATCGCTATCATTTTTTGCAATTACAGCAAGTCTTGTATCAATACTGCTTACTTGTGCTATTTTTGGAGCCACATCATCATTACCAGTTAATGTAGTAGTGTATTCATCCATAACATTTCTATTTGATGTTGTATCGATTAAGTTTTTAATCTTAAGTGTATACTTGCTTCCTGTTAACTTGTTGTCATCACCAGACTTCATCTTTATATCCCAAACATTATCATTGCTGATTGAGTTAACTGAAGCTGTGCTATTGTCAGTTATGTTTGAGTTTGCAGGTCTGATATAAGCAATGTGATTAGTTATATCTAAATCACTGTTATCTTTTAATGTGTAATTGCTTACTTTAGTTGCGTAAGTCTTATCAATATCCTTGCTAAATGTTACACGGATAGTTGAGCTATCTATCATAGCTACATTTGTTACTGTTGGTTTTGTTTCATCCTTAGTATTGTCGAAGCTTACTTTTGTATCATCGTCAACTTTGTTTCCATAAGCATCTTTAATACTATTGCTTACATATAGAGTGTTAGCTCCAGTATTGAATGCTACTCCCTTAAATTTAACTGTAGCATCGCCTTCTTTTAATTCTCCATTATTAGCAGGCATGTTACCAGTTGTGCTTCCATTTGTATTTAATCCATAGTTACTAGCTTTTGTAGCTGTAGCTTTATCCATAGGTCTATCAAATCTTACCCATAGAGTTCCATCTGCATCTGCTTTAACTTCTTTTATTACTGGTTTTGTAGTTACAGAATCAACTGTAAAGTCTTGAGTATTTTCTTGTACTATAAATCCTGCTGCATCACATAATACACTATTTGCATCTCCATCAGATACTTTTAAAGTATTGCTTCCACTAGGAAGTTTTGATGAGAAGTATAAATCTATTCCATCTGCCCATACACCTGCTGATGTAGTAGAGCCTGCAACTACAGCATTCTTTGCAGTTGCTTTGCTTAATCCAAAGCTTGATATGTTTTGTCCATTTATTTTAAGCTTAGTAGTAGTTGCACTTGTTACAACAGCATTTTTCAAATCAAGAGTATCAACAGTCATTTTTACAGGTTCTGAGAATTTTACTGTAAGTTTGCTGTTTCCTTTTACGCTAACTGATGATACTGTTGGTGCAGTTATATCTGCAAAGGTTATAGTTGTATTATATTTAGCTATACTTTCAGTCTTATCATCGCTTAAAATACCATCTTTAACTTCAACATCATATGATTTATTTTGTTGTTTTACATCTTTTAAATTGATTGTTAAAGTTCTTTTATCATCAGCTAAGTTTGCTGTTGCATTATCTTCACTTAATTGTGTTCCATCAACTTTGTAGTTTGATTCTAATTCTGCTGAATCTTCATCAACATCAGTATTAAATACTACTTTAATTTGATTTAAGTTAGTAGCAGTTACTGAAGCAACTGTAGCATCACCAGTACCTGGTGCTGGAGTAGTTGGGTTAACAGCATTGTTTATATCTGTAACAGTAGCATCTGAAACAACACCTGTTCCACCAACAACATTTAAGTCAGTAGTCTTAGTTGCATTATCCTTGATATATGCTACAGCATTGCTAGTAGCGCTATCTCCAGCTGCACCAACTAATACTAATGGAGAAGCTGTTTTTCCAGCTAAAGCTGAAGCTACTAGAGCATCTGCATATCCATCTCCGCTTGCATTAGCAACGAATAATTTATCTACTTTTAAATCGCTCTTGAATTGTGCTAACACTTTTAAGTTAGTGTCGAATCTATCTGATCCTCCATTTACTCTAGTTGCGTTAGTTCCAAGAGAAGCTAATGTAGCATCACTTATAACATTTGTAGTTCCAACAACTGTAACATTTGAGTTGTTAGCTTTTACAAAATCTACAACTGATTTCATTGAATCAGCATTGTTATTTCCTAATAATAATATTTGTCCTTTAGTAGCTGCTACTGGAGCTATTGATAAAGCGTCTGAGAATCCTTCTCCACCAACAACTAAAACATTGTCAGCTTTTACGCCATGGTTTTTAACTAATTCGTTAGCTACAGCTACGTTAGTTTCGTATCTGTTAGCTCCTTTAAGTTCTACTAAGCTGTAGTCAGCTTTTAATTGATCTCTTACAGCTTGTGAAACTGAAGCGTTTCCACCTACTATATATATGTTCTTAGGTTTTAATGTTTCTAAAGCTGTTTTAGCATCTGTGCTAAGGTCTGCTGCTTTAGTTAAAAGTATTGGTGCATTTAAAGTTTTTGCTAATACTGATGCACTTACTGCATCTGCATAACCTTCACCTGATACTAACACTACGTTGTCGCTAGTTGTCCAATTTGTTGTAGCAACTTGAGCTGCAGTTGCATATCTATCAGCTGCACCTATTCTTGTAACTTGTCCTGCTGCTGCTTTAACTGGACCAGCTGATAAAGCTGTAGTTAAAACTAAGGACATAAGTGTAGCACTTGCAAGTGCCTTTGTACCTTTTTTACTCATATTGTAATACCCTCCTCGATTTAAGTGAATTTTATAAAATTCTTTTAAGTAAATATATATATATATTTTAAATATATACTGTATTGGCACTATTTACTAAGGTAGTTTAATACATATTGAAATTTTTTTCAACTATTTTTATAGCAATTTTATCCTTAGTGAATATTTTTTAAAACAGAATTCATTATACCACATTTGTATTGTACTTTTCTACTGGTTTATGCAAATTTTATATATTTTTCTTATAAAACTATAAATCAACCAATATCTTCTATGTAACCATCTCCTAATAGCCATATTTTTAAGGCCCATTCTGTATTATATCATAATCAATACATAATTTCTATCTTTTGTATTTATGATATAATATTTGTTTATTATGTTACCTCTTACTGACTATGTTATTATTATACAACATGATTTTTACTTTTGCTATACCCTTATAATTAGTAATTTTCGGTATAAAAACTATGTTTACCTTCATAGGAAAAGTATGGTTCATGTGCATTAATATGGTTACCTTATTTGTTATATTAGCTTTGAAAACGAATATAAATACACTTATATATTATTCTACACTAACTTTAAAATTCCTTTTATAATATTTAAGAAATATGTTAAATAATTTTGAACAAAATGTAAATCCACATATGTTTGATCTATATATCTATATTTATATACATAACTATATATACATAATTTAACACTTTTATATTACTCAATACTTATAATCTCTAGTGAGTTCCCTGCTTGCAGACTGTCTTTTATATCATCTGAAACAGATGCTGGCCCGCCTATAATTACTATCTTTGCACTATCAGTTATATTTGCAAATATATATTCTTCTGCCGCTGCAACTTGACTTTCTCCTGCACCTACACCACTAAGAACTAAAGGGGAACCAGTTCTTGCTGCTGCTGCAGATGCTACAAGTGCATCAGCAAATTGACTGTTTGTAGCTCCACCAGCTGCTACATATACAGTTCCGAAATCTACTCCACCATTATTTTTGAAGTAGTTTAGAACTGATAAATTAGTAGCAAATCTGTCGGCTGCATTTGATGTTATTTTTGTACCGTTAACAGAGCTTACTACAGTTTGGGGTAATACCCCTTCTCCTCCCACAGCCAACACACTTAAGCCGTTAGAGCTTACTACACTGCTGACTACTGGTGCTACTGCTTTTGTTGATGCAAACAGTACTGGATATCCTTTTTGCGCAGCTAAAGAGGCTACAGATAAAGCATCTGCATATCCATCTTGTCCATTCACTAATACTCCAGTTTTTTGTCCACTTAAGCTTAATACCTTTTTAGCCACTTCTGCATTTGTACCCATTCTAGTAGTATCTGTTATTCCCGCTACACGTTCTACTTGATATTTTGTTTTTAGTGAACCTTCAATTGCTGTAGAAACTACTCCAGTACCTCCAACTATGTATACTTTTGTAGCTCCTAATTGTTGAATAGTTGCCACAACTTCTGGCTCTAAGGTACTTCCCCCTGAGGTTAAAAGTATTGGTGCGTTTAACAGTTTCGCTAAAGGAGTAGCGCTTACTGCATCTGCATAACCATATCCATTTACAAGTACCACATTAGCTGCATTTCCAAACAAATCTATAGCGACTTTATTAGCTGTACCAATTCTGCCGCCTGCACCTCCGTCAGTTCTTGTTACTGTAGCAGCTTGTACGCTTGTTGCTCCTAGAGCTATAGATACAACTAGTGCTGTAAGCATAGAGCTTAAAAACCTTCTCTTCTTAACCATAAATTAAAATCCTCCAATCTCTAGTGCTAATTTAATATAAAACAAATATTCTTACACTATTGCAAAATAATTTAGCAATTCAAATTAACATAACACCATTATATAACATTACCAGAAATTTTTACAGCTTTACTCATAGTATTTATTAATTTCATAGATTACACTTTATATTTCGTATTTAATATAAAAGTATTTATATACTATGCTGAAAATTCCTAACTTATCCAACAAATATCTAAGTTTTTTTCCTTAGTGTTTTAAATTTTGCTTTATATTATGTGGATCTTTATACTTTGTGACTATATATGGTTCCTACGTGTGGTTTAAATTTCCATATATAATTGCCACATTTAAGGTAATAATAATGCTGTAATAAAATTTATGTTATATAAGGAGGGCTGTTATTTATGGCTACTACAACAGCAAGCAAACAATTAGAAGCTAACAATTTAAAGGTACTTGAGGATCAAATTAGTTATGAAGCATTAATGAACAAGAAATGTAGTGAATATGCTTCTGCATGCAGTGACGCTAACTTAAAGAATTTATGCAATCAAGCTAGTCAAGTGCACAAACAAAACTTTAATTCATTAAAATCTTACTTAGACTCACATCAATAACTAATTTTTTAGATGTAAATATCACTTTATTAATTCGGAGGTATATAGATTATGAAAGAAAAAGATTTAATGCATGATTTACTAGCTACAGAAAAACAAGTTATATCATCTTATAGTGTAGGTATAACTGAATCTTCTTGCCCTAATTTGAGAAATACTTTAATTAATAACTTTAAAAATGCTCAAGATATTGAATATAAAGTATTTGATGCTATGAAACAAAAGGGCTGGTATCAAACAAAAGATGCTCCAGATAGTGACGTAAATCAATTCAAAAATCAAGTTAACCAAATGGCTGGTGAATTAAAATAGAATTCAGGTGAAAATTTAACTTATACGCAGAGAGGTGTTGCCAAATTTCAGCATATTTAAAAACTTTTCTATCAGTCTTAGTGAAGTGTTTTTAGAAAATCTTAGGAGCTTTGATATGGGTGAAAGCCTTAATGGCTTTCACCCAGCGACTTATCAATGGTAATTGATAAGTTGGTCCGGACTGAGGTACGAGTTTATCAAAGCTTCTTAGATTTAATATGAAACTCCTCTTCCTAACGTCAGATGAGTAAGCGATTCGCACAAAATCACAGATTTTGGCTCTCTGCTTAAAACACGAACTTTAG